>JBARNL010000444.1:0-4675 GCA_049802955.1 Candidatus Angelobacter sp. | reverse complement strand
GCCAAGGACCATCCGATCTTGCTAGGCGTCCCGGAAACCTACTATTTGAAGTGTTTTGTACTGTCCGTGAGCTAGAAACCGTCCCAAATTTACATTCTAAGTCATTGAAAATAAGCACAAAATATTTTTATATCAATAGTTGACAATGATACACTCATATTTTATTATTCTTTTGTGCTAATACAGCATCAAATATCCTGTAAGCGGCATTCATAGAAAACAACTCATTTTGAAGGAGACAAGAATATGACAATCACTCGAATCGATCCTTTCCGCGAACTGGCGAGCTTTTTTGAGACCTTTACCGAGCCAACCGGAAAAGACCAGTTGACCGCAGGCAGCTTTGTTCCTCCGGTAGACGTTTATGAGGACGAGCAGAACCTGATACTGAAGCTGGAAATTCCCGGCCTGAACGATGAAGACATCAACGTCAGCGTGGAGAACAACACACTGACCGTCCAGGGCGAGCGCAAGTTTGAGAAGGAAGAGAAGGAAGAGAACTTCCATCGCATTGAGCGCCGGTATGGCTCTTTCGTCCGCACCTTTAAGCTCCCGAACACCGTGGACGCAGAGAAGGTGGAAGCCAGCTATGACAAGGGCATTTTGAAGATCATGCTTGCCAAGCGGGCGGAAGCCAAGCCGCGCCAGATCAAAGTTGGAATCGGCCAGAAGACCCTCCAGGGATAAGCGGCATGGAGGAATCCATGTTCCGCTTAAATTGAAGGTTGACGGGAGATGGATTCTCATCTCCCGTTCTTTTTTGGGACCACGCGGAACGGGGGATAGGATAAAAGACATCAATCGACACAAACACTGGCAGGAGCAGACGATCTAATAAAAGTTTAGGAGTAATTATGGCAATTCGTTGGGACAAATTCACAATCAAGGCGCAGGAAGCAATCCAGCAGGCAAATGAACTGGCGGGGCAGAATGGGAATCCGGAAATGTTGCCGCTGCATTTGCTGGCGGGGCTGTTGCAGGACAGCGAGGGCATTGTTGCGCCTGTGTTGGCCAAGCTTGGCGTGAACCCAGCAACGCTTCAGGCGCAGGTAATGGAGAGGATTGATTGTTTGCCGAAGGTTTCTGGTGCCGCGGCGCAGCCGCATCTGTCCCCAGCGATGTCGAAATTGCTGGACCAGGCTTTTAAGGAAGCAGACACGTTCAAGGACGAGTACGTCTCCACGGAGCACCTGCTTCTGGCGATGACGGCTGACAAGGACAAATCCAATGAAGCGCGCCAGCTTCTGAGCAGTGCGGGCGCCGATCATGATGCGATTTTGAAAGCGTTGACTTCCGTTCGCGGATCGCAGCGCGTGACCGACCAGAACCCTGAAGGCAAGTACCAAGCGCTGTCCCGCTATGCCAAAGACCTGACGGAACTGGCGCGCAAGGGCAAGCTGGATCCGGTGATTGGCCGCGACGAAGAGATTCGCCGTGTGGTGCAGGTGCTTTCGCGCAGAACGAAGAACAATCCGGTGCTGATCGGCGAGCCCGGCGTGGGCAAGACGGCAATTGTAGAAGGGCTGGCGCAGCGCATTATCTCAGGCGACGTTCCAGAGATACTGAAGAACAAGCGCGTTGTTGGACTGGACCTGGGCTCGATGTTGGCTGGGGCAAAGTACCGCGGCGAATTTGAAGATCGCCTGAAAGCCGTGTTGAAGGAAATTGAAGACTCCAACGGGCAGGTCGTTCTCTTCATTGATGAGCTGCATACGCTAGTGGGAGCAGGCGCTTCTGAGGGCGCGATTGACGCCAGCAACATGCTCAAGCCGGCGCTGGCCCGGGGAGAGTTGCGCGCGATTGGTGCAACCACGCTGAATGAATATCGCAAATATATTGAAAAAGATGCAGCACTGGAGCGGCGCTTCCAGCCGGTGTTTGTGGGCGAGCCGACTGTGGAAGACACCATCTCCATTCTGCGCGGCCTGAAAGAGAAATATGAAGTGCATCACGGCGTCCGGATCAAGGATTCGGCCATTGTTTCGGCTGCGACATTATCCAACCGCTACATCACTGACCGTTTTCTGCCGGACAAGGCCATCGACCTGATCGATGAGGCGGCGTCTTCACTGCGTATCCAGATCGACTCTATGCCGACGGAGATCGATCAGTTGGAGCGCCGCGCCACGCAGCTTGAGATCGAGAAACAGGCGCTGAAGAAAGAAGACGACCCCAACTCAAAAGAAAGGCTGGCCATCGTGGAGCGCGAGCTGGCGCAAATCCGCGAACAGGCGAATGCGCTGAAGGTCCGCTGGAAGGAAGAGAAGGAAGGAATCACGCGCATCCGGGTGCTCAAAGAGAAGATCGAGCAGTTGAAGATTGAAGAGCAGCAGGCGGAGCGCAGCGGAAACCTGGAGCGTGTGGCGGCGATCCGTTATGGCGAGTTGCGCCAGGCAGAAACGGAGTTGGCCCGGTTGAGCGCACAGGCAGACGACAAGCGACGCCGCATGCTGAAAGAAGAAGTAGACGAGGAAGACGTGGCGCGAATCGTCTCCAAATGGACCGGCATTCCGGTATCGAAGATGCTGGAAGGCGAAGTTCGCAAGCTGGTGAGCATGGAGGAACGGCTACGGCAGAGAGTGGTGGGCCAGGATGAAGCGTTGCAGCGCGTGTCAAATGCTATCAGGCGTTCGCGCGCAGGCTTGAGCGATCCCAATAAACCAATTGGCTCATTCATCTTCCTGGGGCCGACAGGCGTGGGAAAAACCGAGCTGGCGCGGGCGCTGGCAGAGTTTCTGTTTGACGATGAACACGCCATGGTTCGGATCGATATGTCCGAGTACATGGAGAAGCATGCAGTGTCGCGGCTGATCGGCGCGCCTCCGGGATACATTGGCTATGACGAAGGCGGACAGCTTACTGAAGCCGTGCGTCGCCGTCCTTATTCCGTGATTTTGTTCGACGAGATTGAGAAGGCGCATCCGGATGTGTTCAACATCCTGCTGCAAATTCTTGATGACGGACGGCTGACGGATTCGCGCGGACGGACTGTAGATTTTAAGAACAGTGTGATCATCATGACGTCCAATATCGGCGCAAGCTATTTGCAGGCTGAGGGCGTGAGCTCGCCGGAAGCGTTTGCTGAAGCCACCGACCACGTGATGGAAGCGTTGCGCCAGCATTTCCGCCCCGAATTTCTCAACCGCGTGGACGACATCATTGTGTTCAAGCCATTGGGCGAGGAGCAGTTGACGCACATCATCGAGCTGCGGCTGGACGATTTACGCAAGCTTTTGGCAGACCGCAAAATCACCATCGAGCTTACGCAGCCGGCCAAGGAATTGCTTTTCCTGGAAGGCTATGACCGGGCTTACGGAGCGCGTCCGCTGAAGAGGGCCATCCAGAGGCTGATTCAGGACCCGCTGGCGCTGAAGATCCTGGAAGGCGAGATACTGCATGGCGATCACGTGGTGGTGGATGCGGACGTACCGAAACGGCGGATGGCGTTCACCGTGAGTGGGCGGGTGGAAGTGGAACCGGCCCCAACGCGACGCGCGAGCTGAGAGAGTAAGAATTAGGCTGCAAGCAGGCGCTTGAATCAATGCGCTTGTTTGCGGCCGTTTTGGTACGGACGATTTGTCAGCCAGGATTTTTTAGTCTTTAGAGGACTTTTTGCTTTCAGATTTTTTGTGCTCCGATTTTTTCGCGCCGCTGTCTTTCTCTTTTGTCTTACCGCCGTCATCTTTGGTGGTGGATTCCTTTTTTTCTGAACTGGTTTTATCGGAGCTATCCTTGTCAGTGCCGCCTTTTTCCGGGCCGCCATCCGCTTTGGACTTATCGCTCTTGCCGCCGTAGTCAGTCACGTACCAGCCTGTGCCTTTGAACTGCACGTTCGGAGCATGCATAACCTTTTCGACCGGGCCGCCGCAGTCCGGACATTTTCTGACCGGAGGATCGGAAAATTTCTGGATCTTTTCAAATTTGTGTTTGCACTTCTTGCACTGATATTCGTAAAGAGGCACTTAAAGACACCCTCAATTGTAAGTGTTTGAGATGTGATTTTAGCAGAGAGCCCGCTTGGCGGGTGCTATCCTTAGCGCCGGAATCAAACGCATGAGCGAGCAGACAAAAGCGGGCACGCTGTATGTGGTGGCGACCCCGATCGGCAATCTGGAAGACATCACGTATCGCGCGGTGCGTGTCTTGAAGGAAGCGGACCTGATTGCCTGCGAAGATACGCGCCACACGGCCAAGCTGCTTCATCACTATGGGATCGACCAGCCTACGATCAGCTATCACGAGCATAACGAAGTTACCCGCGCGGAAGAGCTGGCGGCAAAGCTGGAGCAAGGCCTAAATATTGCACAGGTTTCCGATGCGGGAATGCCGGGGATTTCAGATCCGGGCTATCGCGTGATCAAGCTGGCGATTGAGCACGGCGCGCCGGTGGTTCCGATTCCGGGCGCGTCAGCGATGGTGACGGCGCTGGCAGCAAGCGGCTTGCCGACGGACACTTTTCAGTTTCTGGGCTTTCTGCCGGCCAAGAGCGGCCAGCGTCGGACGATGCTGGAAACTTTGCGGGCGGCGGAGCACACAACCGTGGTTTACGAAGCGCCGCATCGAAGTGCCGAGACCATGAAAGATATTGTTGAGCTATTGGGAGCGGAGCGACCGGTGGTGCTGGCGCGCGAGCTGACGAAAGTGCATGAGGAATTTATTCGCGGCGGAGCAGGGG
>JBARNL010000443.1:0-3470 GCA_049802955.1 Candidatus Angelobacter sp. | reverse complement strand
CTCCTATGGCCTGCGGAAATGCCTGCTTTGCTCTCTTCATCGCCTCAGCAATGTGAAGAAGTGATCGGGGAGCTGAGATGTACTCGCTTTGCTTGCGTTCAGACAGCTTCTCTAAAGCTTTCATTGCGCCGATGCCGGTTGCGTAATGCTGCGCTCCTGTTTCAGTTTGCTGTGCTCCTTGCGCACTGAGAAGAACCCAATGTTTAGGGTTGGTTCCCAAGAATCCACCAACAATCAGTCCAACAGGAAAATATTTCATGCATGCGCGCGCAACGGCCAGACCCTTGCGTTTGACTTCTCGATCTGTTTCTCTCAGCCATTCATTCCATGTTCTTCCAAGATAGGACTGGAGTGATTCATTCATAAAATCACGATACTCAATTCTCCTGCCCTCCAGAATTGCAGCCCTGAAATCTTCATGGCGCAACGCGGGTAAATCGTTGCTCTCTTCGCGCTTCGTTTTTATATGGGCGATCTGATGACAGAACTCCGTCACAACACCATCACAGGTGGATATATGGCCAGAGATTGCAATTGCAAGAGGAGCCATAGGAAGTGTGTCATGGAATTTTCCGCACGCGCTGGTGGACAAGACGACTGGATTGCCGTACGAGGCTTTGTCATCTACGGCCATGATTATGCAAGGCCCATCCGTGTATTTCGCGTCGCATAAAACTCCAATACCCACTGTCACAGGGACGTTCCTTGCCATCGAGGATTCAACGGCACCTGCCAAGGCGTCGCACGTATTTTAGCCTCCCGATGATGCTAGATTTTGTCGGAAACCTATTTAAATCGATACACGAGTCCTACGGAATAGCGGACGTCTTTTTGCGTGGCGGAAAATACATGCGCGCCATGGTAGTCAAGCTGGACCGGACGAATGGCAAAGCTGGAGTTCAAGTTGTAATCAGCACCGCCGCCCAGCACCCAGCCTGCGCCAGTGCTGCTGGGGCCATGATCAAATCCCAGATGCGAGACGCCCAATAATCCATGGATGAAAATGTTGAACTTGTCCACACGGTGTGAGAGCTGCGGACCGAAAAGGACGTTGTATTCGCGAGCCTCGGAGCCAAGGAGGGATTGGTAATTTCCGCCCAGGTCGGCCTTGAGTCCGAACCAGTCATTCAAGTTGCCGGTAAGAGCGGCTTCCCAACCGCTGCCGTGGGAGAGTGTGTCGCCATTGAGGAGCGAGTAGCCAAAAAACACGTCGCCGGATGAACCCTCATGACTCATATCATGGGTTTTCTGGGCCCAGCTGCCGATAGAGAGAAGTAGAAAACTAAATAGGACAAAAATCTTGCGCATCGTGCGGTAATGCCTCCTGCAAAAATAGTGAGCTTCTATTGTGACGGAGCGGCGCGGAAAAAGGTTGAGAAAAAATATCCTTAATCCGTTACGGATGGGATACGCCAGAAGGACAAATTTTTGAGCGTTAAGTTTTCACTTTCGCGGTGAACTCCGGCGCGCCGAGTTCGCGGATGATCGCCACGCCAGCGCTTGCGCCGATGCGGTTGGCGCCAGCATCGATCATTGAATTGGCATTGGCTGCCGTGCGGATACCGCCAGAAGCTTTTACGCCGGCATGGCCGCCGACAACACCGCGCATAAGAGAAACGTCTTCCGCTGCAGCCGACCCGAAGAAGCCGGTGGCGGTCTTAACGAAGTCAGCTTTGGCGGCGAGACTGAGCTGGCAGCTAAGAATCTTTTCTTCCAGCGTGAGCAGCGGAGTTTCCAGAATCACTTTAACAATTGCACCACTGCCATGCGCGACTTCCACCACGGCCCCAATGTCATTCATCACACCCTGCCGGTCTCCCGATTTCAGCGCGCCAATATTCATGACCATATCCACTTCATGTGCGCCCAGGCGAACGGCTTCCGCGGCTTCAAAGCGCTTGACTGTGGTGTGATTCGCTCCCAGCGGGAAGCCAATGGTGGTGGCAATTTTTACCGGCATCCCATGCAGGACGGAGACAGCCAGTCCAATCCACCAGGGATTGACGCACACGGCGGAAAAGTTGAAGCATGCTGCTTCCTCACACAGACGCACGATTTGATCTGCGGTGGCTTCTGATTTGAGTAGGGTATGGTCAATGAAGCCGGCAATCGTTTGCCAGTTCCGAAGAGAAACCTGGGGATCTGTCAGGACCTGTGACATCCAGAATGGATTGTATCACCACTAGTAAGGCACTTTTACTTTCCTTTATCTTCTGAAAAGACGCATATATCCGGTAAGTTACGGAAACGCTCCGCGTAATCCAGCCCATAACCGACAACAAACTCGTCCGGTATCTGGAAGCCGACGTAATCAGCTTGCACGGGCATCTGGCGGCGTGAAGGCTTATCCAGCAGCGTGGCAAACTTAAGCGTCCGCGGCTTGCGCGCCAGCAGCAGCTTCCTGAGGAAACTGAAGGTCAGCCCCGTATCAAGAATATCTTCCACCAGGACCACATTTTTATCTTCCAGCGGCGTGGTTACGTCCTTAATGAGCTGGACTTCGCCGGCACTTTCTTTTTGCGTGCCGTAGCTGCGAACGGCGATAAAATCAAATGTGGCGTCAAGCTCGATTTGGCGGGCCAGGTCGCTAAGAAACAGGCACGCGCCCTTGAGCACGCCAACCAGCACCACGGATTCTCCGGCGAAATCGCGGGTGATCTCCTGGCCGATGCGGGCCACACTGTCAGCGATCTGTAAGCGGGAGATGAGCACTTTCATGGCGATCGGCATCTGGGAAGAGGGATTGTACTTTAGCAATTAGCCATTGGCAATTAGCCCTTAGCTCCTCCTGCCATAGTGAATCGCGGTGCTGGCGATTGACCGGGCACCCTCGGCAACTCTCATCGATAGCCTCATACGTTTGCCAGCGACTTGCCTTTTCGAACACGCAAAGCTAAGGGCGATGGCTAAAGGCTATTTGCTGTTTTACAATTTCTTGTTCTCCTGAGGTCGACCCATGCCACTCCCTGAATACAAACAACTGGTGGACGAAGCGAAGCGCGAAATCAAAGAGATCGATCCTGCCGAACTTAAGCGGATGCAAGAGCAAAAACAGAATTTCACGCTGATTGACGTCCGAGAACCGGACGAAGTGGCTGGAGGCGCGATTGCCGGATCGAAGCCGCTGCCCCGCGGCCAGCTTGAACACAAGATCGACACTATTACCACGGACAAGGACCAACCCATTGTCTGCTATTGCGGCGGTGGCGGACGCTCCGCACTGGCTGCGCAATCATTGAAGAAGATGGGCTTCAAAAATGTGATGTCACTGGCCGGCGGATATAAAGGGTGGAAAGGCAGCTCTTAGCTTTTGGGTCGCTAGCTCTTAGCTTTCTCTCGTGATTCCAGCGACTGTATTTTCATGATCGCTGATCGGACATTCGAATACGATTTTTATCGAGACAACATGCACTGCTAATTCTGAATCCATTTTCGAATGCCTAATTGACGAGCGATTGATTGTCGGCTAA
>JBARNL010000442.1:0-1511 GCA_049802955.1 Candidatus Angelobacter sp. | reverse complement strand
CTCTCAGCGTGTTGAATAGCTTTTTGCAGGGCTGAGATTTTGTCCGTTGGCAAAGCTTGCGACCGTGACAATTGGTCCAGATATGCTTTCGCGACGACCAAGCTTGCCGGCCACTCGATCTTCTGCTGGTTTTGTACATTCAGCTCACTGACTCGAACGGTTTTTGCCGCATTGATTTCATTCTGCGTCAAGAACTTGGTCGGCGTCAGTTCAAATATGTCCAGGCCGCGCGCGATTTCCGAGCCGTAAATGTAGCCGTTATACCAATATGCTGACCAGTCACCGCCTAACACAAGCGTTTTCGGATCAATCGGCCCACGGTCAAAATATGCAATTTCAAATGGATGGGCCGCGTCAGTAAAGTCCATGATGGAGACGCCGCCCTGATACCATGCTTGCACTTCAATATCGCGGCCCGGAACGGGAACCAGCGAGCCGTTGTGTGCGACGCAGTTCTCTGTATCACTCTGTGCGGCCGGCATTTTGTAATAGCTCTCAAAAGTCAGTTTGTCGTTGTTCAAGCCAAAGATCGCGTCCGCGCCCCACTTGTTCGGATCGTTTGGACGGCACCGCGCTCCCAGGCCGCCGCCCCACTCGTCGGTAAACACAACTTTGCTCCCATCGTTTGAGAAAGAAGCTGAATGCCAATATGAATAGTTCGGATCATTCACCGCATCCACACGCTTTGGATTTACAGGGTCTTTGATATCGAGCAAAATTCCATTGCCAGAGCAGGCGCCCGCCGCCAACCCAATAGCCGAATAAACGGTGATGTCGTGGCACTGGTTCGTGTCTTTTGGCTTCTCAGGACCTTTTCTGCCATGAGTGCCGCCGTTATTCAAGCCATTCATGGCGCCGGTCCGCGCGTCCATGAATACGCGCGGGTTCGATACTACTTTTGCGTCCTGCGGCGCAGCCACGGGAACCTTGATTACATCGATGCGAAACAGTGCGGTATTCGGGTCTTTGTCAGGCTCTTCACCGGAGCATCCGGCCAGTTCCTCTGGTTGACGCACAAACGATGTGCCCGAAACGTAGATATAAACATTGTCTTTGTCGTTCGGATCGACCACCAGGGTATGCGTGTGAGATCCGCGGCAGGTCTGCACCGCGGCAACCTGTTTGGGATTCCTGATGTCGGAAATATCGAAGATTCTTACGCCGCGAAAACGGTCTTTTTGTGCTGCGGGCGGACGCCGCTTCTTTTCTTTTTGCTCCTCTGGGGTGGGAGGAGGCCCCGGCGGAAAGCCCTGCGTGCCGCAATCCAGGCGTCCATTGGGCTGCTCTACTGACATGAACAGCAGGTTTTTATACACCGAGACATCACCCTGGCCGCCAGGACACACCAGCGAAGTCAGCAGCTTAGAATGTGCTGGATTGGAACTGTCAATGATGTTCACGCCATAAAAAATCCCCTGAAACAGGTGGCTGCCCTGGACCGCAAGATCAGAGTTTGCGAAAGCAAGCTGCGCGAGTACCACACGCAGGGGGGCAGGCATCTTCGCTATATT
>JBARNL010000441.1:0-2258 GCA_049802955.1 Candidatus Angelobacter sp. | reverse complement strand
CAGCGGGACGGCTCCAGCTTCGGCGGTGGGCTGTTCGACTTCCGTCACTGTTGCGCCGCTGCCGTGAATCGGAAATCCCATGACTACGCCTCCGGTAAGAAGGCCGACGGTGGCGACAAATTGCCGCCGGCTGATAGACCAACGATAGATTGGGCGCTGCTCTGCCGTGGGCAGTCGCTGCCGTATACCGTCATCTATTCTCGCTCTCCTGTTTAGGTCGGGGAGTTTAGGATCCATCTTGCCTCCTTGCGCCGAAAAAGCCCAGTGACTCCAAGGAAATTTAGATGCGGCAGGAGCAAAGTGTGATGACAGGGCAAAACAGAACTGCTCCCTTGTTTAGACTGGCTCCTTTCTCTTATTCTCGATGTGCTATCAATCTCATACGACACGATGTTTAGTTCCAAATATCTGCGGCGTCGGGTCTTCATCTCTCACAGCCACGGCAGGCTGCACGTTCGCATATTTCATGAACGCCGAATAGGCACTGCAATCTACGGACTTCTGTTATTCACGGTAGCCGGTATTATGATGGGATCCGCGTTGATTGCTGCAATCCGTCGCGTCGGCTGGTCAATGGATCTTGCTTATCTACTACCGATTCCTGTCCTACTGGCCATCGCGTATTACGTCGCCCTGCGGATCACTATTTGGAATTGGTTCGGACGGGAAGAAATTGTGGTTGAAGGCGGCCAGATGCGCTGGACATCCACGGCGCTTTGGTTCCATCACGAGCTTACGGCGGCAGCGAACGAGATTGCCGAGGTGAAAGCAGTTACCCCGTGGCATGGACGCAATTTTGTGAAGTTAACTACGAGAGGTCGCTCTCAGCGTATAGGCGACACTATGCTCAGGGATGAAGCGATCCAGCTGGCGCACGCATTGAAAGCTGCTGTTGGATCGCGCTGAGTGGAGGAGTTTAGGATCTACCCTGACTCTTGAATCGGGCACAAAATTCCTGGTGAATGCAGCAAATACGAAGTGAAGTATAAGTTTCGCGAAATTCAGGAAGCTCGAGGAAGTACCTTTCTCACATCATCGAGAAACTCGGGTGCAATACTGCAAGCGGAAGCGCAGTTATGGGCGGCGCGCTGGAATGGAGCAGTAGACAAACACAGGATCGGCAGCGTTCTCCGCAGAGGGCGAATTGATTCCACCAGGGCCTCTTGTTCTTCTGCGGGAACCGAGTGACAGATCAATAGCAGATCAAAGGTGTTCGCCTTGAGCTGCTTCAGTGTTTCACCCCATGAAAACGCTTCAACAGTGTGGTAGCCGGCGTTTTCCAACAGCAGCGTGCGGATGGGCATCAGCACCGGATCGTAACCGAAAGACAAAATTGAAAATGCACCGGCGTTATTCATGGCATTTACACACCTCAAGCCGCGATAGGCAGGTGTTGCGGCATACGCGCGGGCCGGACCAGGATTTCTACATTTTTCAGGCGCGGGCTCGCCTGGCAATAAGCGGAAAGTTGATAAGCGTTCGCGTCGAACAAGATCTGGTCAACGACAATTAAGTCAGGCACAGGGAGCCTGCCGTGATGAACATCATCGAGCGCCAGCAATGCTGATGGCAGATCGTTGACAATCTTCAGCTGCAAATGTCCACGGTGATTCTTCAGCCATGAATTTCCGGAGCTTTGATTGCCCCCCCCCCCCACACTTACGAAGAAAAGGCGATCAAATCGAATATTGGCGCTTTTAGATTCCTGGCGCTGTTCACGTTTGTCGAGTTCGTCATCCAAGAGGTCTGAGCGAAGCCGCGCGCGGATGAGCCATTCATCCAGTTCACCTGTTATGGCTATGACGGCAGATCTGGATTTCCCATGAGGACGGCGTACAGGGAGGCCCAGCATCGCTTCCCACCTCCGTACAGTGCGTACGCCGCGGCCAAAATATTGGGCGATCTCTTTCCAACTATTGAGGTACTTGGATTTTTCAACAAGCAGAGTAGCTTCTTCCATCGGGATCGACAAAGGCCGGATTGGAGTTGACCGGCTCTTTAATTCTTAGATCGTAAACCTATGATTATTGGGAGTCGGTCTGGTATGTAACATTGCCATTAATAATTTAATTTCGTACCAGTTCGGCACTGTTGCCATGAGCACGCACATGCGCTTTTGTGGAGCACCCGATCGTCAGCCCGGAGCCTTTTCAGGGAACTTGCGATCTGACGAGTTGTGGAAAACGGATCGAGCAGCGGAGCCGCTCCCTTGCGCAAAAGCCGCGCTCGGGATGGCAGGAAAAGGATGCGCCTTTCTG
>JBARNL010000440.1:0-2755 GCA_049802955.1 Candidatus Angelobacter sp. | reverse complement strand
GTTTGGAGCGAAGCGACAAAAATGAACGTCCCGCACAACATGACCACCACGCAATTTGAGCTGCATGGCTTTGAGGTCATACAGACGCTCGGCATGGTGCGCGGAATTATCGTGCGTTCCCGTTCGATCTTCGGCACCATTGGCGCGAGCTTACAGACATTGGTCGGCGGCAACATTACGATTTTGACCGATCTGTGCGAAAAGACACGTCAGGAAGCGCTGGACCTGATGCTACAGCATGCCGGGCAGCTTGGCGCAAATGCCGTGGTCGGCGTGCGTTATGACGCAACTGAGATCATGCAGGGCGTCACGGAAGTTCTGGCTTACGGCACAGCCGTCGTGGTGCAGCCCAAACGCAGTTGAGGGCTAAGTGGCAGGCATTATTCACTTGGAACCATTATTCACTTGGAACCATTATTCACTTGGGCCATTATTTCACTTGGGCCATTATTCACTTGACCCCAAGTAAACTGGGGCGATAATCAGACCAACAGAAGTTTTTTTTGAAGGGAGAATCAGCTTGGTGACTCAACCGACAGCAGCGCCGCCCGTCCGAGTGGAAATTTACGATCAGGTTTATAACCTCCGCGGCGTGGATGCGGAATACATCATGAAGCTGGCGGAATTCGTGGATGGCAAGATGCGCACCGTGGGCGAGCAGACCTCCACCATCGATTCCCTGCGTTTGGCCGTGCTGGCCGCGCTGAACATTGCCGACGAATACCACATCCTGAAAAAGAAGTATGACCTTCTCGCCGGCGAGTTCAATCGCCGTGCCGGACAGTTGGCTGGCGCGCTGGACGAAGTCCTACAGGACGAGCGCCGCGCGGGGTAGAGGCAAGGGAAGATTTTCCTCGCATCAACTCATTTCGATTCTGTCTTCAATCTTGAGACGTAGCACTGCTACGTCTCTACCATCGTGATTCTTCTTCCCGCAAACCGATTCGGTAGTATCGGCTTTATCCCATTTTGCAAATCTAAATGTTTAAAAATAACCATCCGCCACTTGCCATCTACTCTGCTTTTCTTTAGCATCAGACCTGATAACCGGCCTGCAACGCAGGTGAGAACGGTAACCGTTCATGAACCAACATTCAATGAACAGGGGGCCTGACTCGTATAATAACGGCTCGGTGTGCGAGGTTCCGCCAGTACGGAAATGCCTAAAGAGCCGCGGCGGGTTCCCACCGTCTTAGGACGGGTTCAGAACGGCCCGGTCGCACGGCCAAGTGGGTCGGTTTTCTTTGTCGCTTCGCTCCAAACCGCTAGAGATCCATCACGGCTTTAGATCTTTATGCTCGCGCTTCGGCGCGTGAACCCGCCGGTCGGGCTAAAAAATCAGCCGGAGAACCAGTCCCCGGCTGACCCTCAGTCATTTTTAGGAGAAGCCTTTACGCGCTGCGGCGCGGACGAATGCTCAAGTCGCGCACCTGGGACAACAGGCTGGAGCGCTGCATTGAATCCAGCTTGTCCAGGCACTGAATGATCTCAGCAATAAATTCGTCGTGCATCAGGTCGGCAATATCATCTTCCAGCGACCGGCTGGAGCCTTTCAGCAAATCGGCCATGGAAACTTCCAGGGCCGTGGCCAGCCGCTGCAATGAAGAAAGTGTCGGCATGGCTTTTTCATTTTCGATCTTCGAAACGTACGTGCGCGGCACGGACATGCGCAAGGCAAGCTGGCGCTGGCTCAATCCGGACTTTTGCCTTAGCATACGGATGGCTGACGCCACCTGAAGATGGGAACGATGTCCGTTTGACGGCGGCTCCGGCGGCGCCTGGACTTCAAGGATCGGCTCCGGTTCGTCCTCATCCAGCGACGTGCGGCATTTTCTGCAAAGATTGTGGTTGGTCCTGAATTGGACTAAATGACAATGATCACAACGTACAACTTCCCGGGAATCGACCGGCGCTAGTGCTGTTGCCATGGATGTTTCGGAGTTGCCAGAGCAGGCAGTTTCTCCAAAAACCTTTACTTCTGGGGTACCTATAACTTCCGTAGTTTCAAGCATCAACTCACAATTGTCAACAAGTAATTTAGGTAAAAGCCTGAGTTGATGGTAAAAAAATGGTGAATAAATAGGGAAAACAGGTACAAACATAGGATAAAACAATGAAAATGGACCAAATGGACCGTCCCGACCTTCATCGCGACCAGGCCTGGGGCCTGCTTTGCGAATACACCCAGTCAGAAAGCCTGCGCAAGCACATGCTGGCCGTGGAAGCATGCATGCGCGCCTATGCCCGCAAGTTTGGCGAGGACGAAAACAAGTGGGGCATCACCGGCCTGCTGCATGATTTCGACTATGAAAAATATCCCACGCCCGCCGAGCACCCGTTCGTGGGCAGCAAGATTCTGGAAGAGCGCGGATATCCGGAAGACGTGCGCCGCGCCATCCTCTCCCACGCCGACTACAGCGGCGTGAAGCGTGAAAGCCGCATGGAAAAGACGCTCTATGCCTGCGACGAAGTGTCCGGCTTCATCACGGCCAGCGCGCTGGTCAAGCCGAACAAGTCACTGGCTGAGGTGGAAGCCAAGTCCGTCCGCAAAAAGATGAAGGACAAAGCTTTTGCCCGCAGCGTGAATCGCGAGGACATCATCAACGGCGCTGCTGACCTTGGCGTCGATCTGGAAGAGCACATCGCGTTCTGCATTGAGGAGATGTAAGGGATTGCGGCGGAGTTGGGGCTGGCGGGAGCTAGTGTGTAATCCCGACCCTGAGCGTTCTTTGCGAAGGGGAGGGAACCCTATAGC
>JBARNL010000439.1:0-5112 GCA_049802955.1 Candidatus Angelobacter sp. | reverse complement strand
TCCGCTGGATGGATGAAGTGCTTTCTGACCGCGAGCACGGCGGCTTTTATGCGTCGCAGGATGCCGACATTTCTCTGGATGATGATGGCGACTATTTCACATGGACTCTGGACGAGGCCGAAGCCGTGCTGAGCACCGACGAGTTGCAAGTGGCCATGCTGCACTACGATATTGGCGAGGTGGGCGAGATGCATCACAATCCCGCCAAGAACGTGCTTTATCTGCGCGCCAGCATCCCAGAAGTTGCCGAGCGCGTAAAGAAAACGCCGCAGGAAGTGCAGACGATTCTGGATTCCGCGAAGAAGAAGATGTATGCGGCGCGGCTGCAACGCACTACGCCGTTCGTCGATAAGACTGTGTATGTGGGCTGGAACGCTCTTTGCATTTCGGCTTACCTCAAAGCGGCGCGCGTGCTGAAGCTTGATGATGCGCGCAGGTTCGCACTGCGCTCGCTGGATCGCATTCTCTCCCAGGGCTGGGACGCGAAGCTGGGCTTGCAGCGCGTGCTGGCTTATTCAGATCCGCAGGCCGCGCAGCGCCGTGTTCCTGGCGTGCTGGAAGATTATGCATTCACCGCGATCGCATGCCTTGACGCTTACGAGGCCAGTGCCGATCTCAGCTATTTCCATTTTGCCGAAAAGATTGCCGAGGCAATGGTCGCGCGCTTCCATGATCCGCGCGAAGGCGGCTTCTTTGACATGGCCAGCGGGCCAGACGTCGGGGATGGACTGGTGCTGGGCGCGCTTGCCGCGCGACGCAAGCCTTTGCAGGATTCACCCACGCCCGCGGGAAATCCCATGGCCGCGATTGCTCTGCTGCGGCTGCACGCTTATACCAATGACGTGCGCCACCGTGATCTGGCGGAAGGAACGTTGAAAGCTTTTGCCGGAATTGCCGCGCATTACGGCCTATTTGCTTCTACGTATGGGATTGCGCTTGATATGTATTTGCGTCCTCATACGCAAATAGTGGTTGTGGGCAGTGGAACCAGGGCGGAGCAACTGGAAGCTGCGGCATTCAAGAAGTTTTCTTTAAACCAATCCGTTCTCCATTTGCAAGAAGGTGAGGCGGTGCCGCAGATGCTGCCACCGGCGCTGGTTGAGACCATCCCCAACTTGCCGGCAATCAAGAAAGGCCATACGGTGGCCGTGATCTGCAGCGGCTTCAGCTGCAAGCCGCCAATCTCCGAGCCCGCAGAGTTGGAGAAAGCACTGGCGTCGTAAACAGTGACGCCAGCGATACCCGCTCTACGCGCTTCATCTTTACATATACCCTTCCAGCACTGCCGCGGCGCGATTGAGCGCGTCCGTCAAGACTTGCAGTTGGGCCGTTGTGAGCTGTGCATCTTTCGCGTCGATTGATTCATTCACGCCGGGAATCACCACAGCGGCGTAACCGGTGTATTGTCCCGGCGCATAAATCAGATGCCTGAACCATGGACGATTCGGCAATCCTTGCGGCGAGAGCAGCGCCCGCTCAGCGGCAATCAAAACCTGATTGAGCTTGGCTGCATCCTGCGGCGGATTTTTCTGCATAGCCAAGACCTTCGCTCCGGCATTCATAAAGCGCTTTGCCGCGTCAGACGCTTTGCTGAAATCAGGCGCGTTGGCGCCGAGCATGCGTGTGGCTTTGTCGCGAGCGCTGTCGATATAGGCGCCGATTTCCTTGCCGTAAAGCTCATAGTCGTAAGGCAGCACGTCGGCCTGGGACATATGCAGCGCTTCAATGCCAAAGACGCGCGCCATTTCCTGCTCGTAAACAAATGTGGGATCGGCAAATTTCTTGAACCAGTTGAAGTTGTCAAACGCCGAGTGATAGACCCCATACTGGCCGCTGGACGTCATGTCAGTAGAAGGGATGCCCAGATGCTGTATGAAAACGCTATAGTCAGAGCCGCTGCCGAGATCGCCCACGGGCACATCGTTTTCAACGCGGGCATTGGGCATGCGAGCCTGTCCGCTATCAGGGCGGCGCTGCGGCTGTCCCATTTTTTCTTCTTTCCAGACGTTGTACAGCATGCCGCCCTTGGGGCTGGGGACAACCTTGGTGACATCACGCATGAAGCCTTTCAAACTCGGCACCGCCGACGCGCCAAAGTTCGAGCCGGAAACCGCGACATCAAGATTGAAATATGCGACGGCATGCGCCAGATCTTTCTCGTGCTCCTCGCCCCATTCGGTACTTCCGATCAGCCCCTCTTCCTCGGCGTCCCAACTGGCAAATACGATAGTGCGGTCTGGCTTCCAGCCGCTCCGCAGCAGTTCGGCAAAGCCATGGACAGTTTCCAGCAACGCCGCGGTGCCGCTGTTGGGGTCTACCGCGCCATACACCCATGCGTCACGATGGTTCCCCAGCACCACCCACTCGTCGGGGTACTTCGTCCCCTTAATTTTTCCGATCACATTCCAGATCGTCCAGTATCTGTAATTCTGCTTCAGGTGCATCTTCACTTTCACCGGCCCGGGGCCAATGTGATAGGTAAACGGCAGAGCGCCTTGCCAGTCGCGCGGCGTCTCCGGCCCAGCCAGATTTTGCAGGATGGGCTGCGCGTCTCCGTACGAAAGCGGCGTTGTAGGAATCTTCGGCATGTCCGCTGCTTTCTCCGGCGGCACGCGCTTGGACTCCGGCAGATCAACGGTGGAAGCAAATCCTGGCGTAGTGGGATCGCCCGGATACTTGAACATGTATTGAATCGATCCGCGCTGCACGCCGCTTTCCGGACGCCATGGCCCCTTTGGATAGGCGTCGCCCTTAAAATAACCATCATCGATTGGATCGGAATAGATGATCACTCCCGCCGCGCCGTGCTCTTCCGCAACAAAACTTTTTACGCCGCGAAAATTATCTCCATAGCGGACAATCACGATCTTGCCCTTCACATCGATTTTTAAATCCTCAAGCTTTTTAAAGTCCTCCGGCCTGCCATAATTCGCGTATACGACTTCCGCCTCCACGTCGCCTGAAGGAGACGACCCATTGAACGGCATCACCACCTTCGGATTATCCGCCAGCGGATCGCCATCAACATGCTCCGGTCGCGGACCATTCATCTTCACGTTGGCCGGCGCAGTTACCGTCACGCTGATCTCTTGCGGATGATTCATCCACACCGAATACTTGACTTCTTCCGTCTCCAGGCCGGCAATATCAAAGTGCTTGGCCACATGATCCGCAGTGGCTTTGTCTTCCGGCGAGCCGGCAATGTGAGGCACAGCCGTGAGTATCTTCAAATGTTGTTCCGCTCGCGCCGGGCTAGGACTGGCCATAAATTGCTGGTCTACCTGATACTGTTTGGCAAAATCCCTGAAGCCAAAGATTTGCGCAGGAACGGCCTGCGGAGGAATGCCATGTGTGGGAGCACCTTGAGATGCCGCGCCTTGCGTTGGAATGCCCTGCACAGGAATGCCCTGGACTGAAACGGCAGGTGTGGAACCTGGCGACGCAGGGTTTTGGGCAGACCTGGCTTGGTTCTGCAAAGCGAAACTGGAAAGTACAAAGGCGGATACAACAGCAACGATGAATTTGGCGCGTTTCAATTCTGGCTCCTGGAAGTTCCACGCTGGTTCGTGAACTAACGTGCGTCCTGTGGTGCGAACGAAAAAGCTTACACTATGCAGTGGCATTTATTCGAATCCGCCACCAACAGGTCATGGAAAATTGATTACGGATGCGGAGATAAATGGCGGCGGCGCGGAGCAGTCCGCGGTTGCGGACGCGATCAGCGAAACCCCGATCGGCGGAATAACGGTCGCTGAAGTCGTCGGCGAATTGAGCGCCGATCAACGAACCGCCAGCGAACTAACTCCCGCCGCGCCCAGAGTGCCGCGTGCCGACGCCATCGATGGCCTGGCCCATGGCGCTGTTGTTGACGCGGCAGCGCGTCATAGCAATAGCTCACCGTCTGCGTTGCCGTGCCGGTCTGGTTGGGGCGCAGGCGAAGTTTTCTGCAAGAGATTGCCGTCCAGATCGTAAGAGTAAGTAATGGTCCCGGACTCTGGATTATTAGCCGACAGCAGCCGCGATAACGAATCGTAAGTAAACCGCCGCACGCGCCACGGACTCGTCGCGTCACTAGCGGGCAATGAACTGCAACCCGTTCCCGTAACTCCGCCGTGCTGCTCCACGCACAGCATGTTGCCCAGAGCGTCGTACTGATACAACGTGACATTTCCCAGGGCCGTCAACACCGGGTTTGCGCCGCCGCTCAGCGTGCCCGACGCATTAAATGACGCTACCGGAAAATCTCCCGCATCGCTCGTTAGCGAATGCACCTGAACTGCCGCACCATTGCTCGAAACTCGGGAAGCCGTGTCCTTGACGGTCAGCACCGGGCTTCCGGGCGTCAAATTAGCGGCAAATCCGGACCCGGCCAGCGCGTTCGCCAGCGCGGCCGCTGCCAGGGAAGCCGTGTTGTTGGCCGTATTCAGGCCGTAGGAAACAGTGGGGCTGGTGAAGCTTCCAACCGAGATTGTCACCGTGCCTGAGTCCGTTACCGGAACACCGGCATAAAAATCGATTCCGCCCGTCAGGGCCGCTCCAGACGCGCTTGGATTGAAAGACGCAGCGGCAAAATTAGCTGTGTTATAGCTGGTGGCGGAGAGACCCAGCGTGATGCTGTTGCCCGCTGCGTTCGCATTCCGCGCAGTTAAGAAGATCGTTGCCATGGGCGCGTAGCTGCGGTGTTGACCACAATGCTCGAATAGTCGGTAGTTGAAGACGACGCACGGATCGCCGATTGCCTCTGGGTGCAGACTCTTTGCTGTTTAGCTGGCACGCTTTAGCTCGTAAACAGCCCTGGGTTTCTCGATGACTGGCGCCTTCGGCTACTGACGGCACGGGAAGGTGCGTTGCGAAATGGAAGTAGACTACCCCCCATGTCAACTAGGATTCCAAAGCACTTACACCGATCATCCCAGGTGCATCCCACGTCATTCTTGCGACCCTCTGCCTGTGTCCCTCAGCCAGACACCCACCCGGGGGTAGACGCTTTGTTGCAAACAAAAGCATAAGTGCCATTCGACCGAGCGGTGACCGGACTGTTGAGGTGCACCCCCGAGGTGAGACAGTTTGAAAGTGTCACACATGTCATTTTGTAGGTGAACCCCTGGGATG
>JBARNL010000438.1:0-4954 GCA_049802955.1 Candidatus Angelobacter sp. | reverse complement strand
TGTGAAACTTCATTTTCTTACATAAAGGAACCCGCATGAATCTGAACGGAATTAAAATTACATGGCTTGGACACGCGACATTTCTGGTGGCGACGCCTGGCGGCAAAACGCTGATTCTTGATCCCTGGGTGACCGGCAATCCGGCTACGCCTGCCGACAAAAAGAAAATCGACAAGCTTGATTACATGCTGATCTCGCACGGACACAGCGACCATTTTGGCGATGCCGTGGAGCTGGCCAAGAAACACAATCCCAAAATCGTGAGTATTTACGAGTTATGCACCTTCGTACAGAAGAAGGGCGCCAAGCAGATTGCGCCCATGAACAAAGGCGGCACGCAGCAGGTGGGCGATATCAAAGTCAGCATGGTCAACGCCCATCACTCCAACACGATCGATGATGACGGGACATCCGTGCCGGGCGGCGAGCCGTGCGGCTATGTGATTGAATTTGAAAATGGGTTTAAGCTTTACCACGCTGGCGATACATGCGTCTTTGGAGACATGGCGATTATCCGCGAGCTGTATGCGCCTGATGTGTGCATGCTGCCGATCGGCGATCTTTTTACCATGGGGCCGCGCGAAGCTGCTTACGCCTGCACCCTGCTCAAGCCCAAGGCCGTGATCCCGATGCATTACGCGACCTTCCCGCTACTCACCGGCACGCCTGAGGCATTCCAGAAAGAGTTGAATGCACGCGGCGTAAAGACCGAGCTGATCACCATGAAGCCGGGAGAGGTGATTTCATAGGGGATCATTAGACTCATTGGAATAGAGACCTAGCGTGCTACGTCTCTACGTTTGGAGCATGGCCATGCCTGGAATCACCGAATCCGCAGTTGATGAGTACATGCTATCGATGCTCCCGCCCCGCGATTCGGTGCTGCAGGAGATGGAAGCGCAAGCCGCCAAGCGCGATATTCCCATCGTGGGACCGGCAGTAGGACGCGTGCTGTTTCAGTATGCGCAACTGATCAACGCCAAAAAAGTTTTTGAGCTGGGTTCGGCTATTGGATATTCCACGCTGTGGTTTGCCCGGGCCGTGGGTGAGGACGGAGAAGTTTTTTATACTGACAGCGATCCCAAAAATGCTGACGAGGCCAGCGGTTACTTTCGCCGGACCGGTGTGGCAGAAAGAATCCACGTCGGCGTGGGCGACGCGCTGGAGCAACTCACGCAAAGACAGCGGGAGTTCGACATCATTTTTAACGACGTCGATAAGGAATATTATCCGCGAGTGCTGGATCTGGCGCCGAACCATCTGCGCCGTGGCGGCCTCTTTATTACCGATAATGTCCTCTGGTCCGGGCACGTCACGCAGGCCGAACCTAAAGACGAAGCGACGCGGGCGATTCAGGAATTCAATCGGCGGCTATACGCAATGAAGGATTTTTTTACCACGATCCTGCCATTAAGAGACGGATTAGCGGTCGCAGTGAAAGCTTGAGCATTTCCGATTTTATGGACAAATCTTTTACGGGCACGTCTTTCTACGGGCAAGTCAATGGCCCAAAGGCCGTCGCGCCTCGAGTCAGCGTTTTCGTGTTCGGATAACTGAACGCGTTGCTGATTGCCGTGGAAGTGGATTTCTGTTCAAACCATTGCAGCAGTGCCTCGGTCTGCGGATGGTAGGTCAAACCGGAGACGTGCACAGGGAAGCTTGGATTTGCAAGCACTTCTACTGGATCGCCTGTCTCTAAATTGTCCTGGCAAGTGCCGGGTTCGGTGGGGAACTGCCACGCCGGAACCTGGTTATCGACAAAAGGATCGTTGAGCGACTCAGAAATCTCGTGGCTTAGAGCGGTTACGTCCTGAAAACCATTGAAGACGCCGGGAGAAATCCAGCTGGCAAAAGCAAATATCCAGCGCGATTCCTTTGGAACTCCCGAATCAGTGAAGAAAGTATGGAAGCCTAAAACGCAGCAGCTTCCTACACCGCCTTCGGCATTGAGAGAAAAGATGAAGGTATTGGGCAAGAGCGCGATGTTCAGCGCATTGGTGCTGAAGCGTCCGGCGTTGATTTCATTCGCGACGACGTTGAAAATCTGCTGGTTTAAGAACTGGTCCAGAACAAAAACCGCCGTATGGCCATCGCTCGCTTTTTGTGTGTAATAGGTCTGCACCTTCGTGCTGAAGCCATTCACGTTTACGGTAGTGAAGCGCGGGACAGTGATGGTAACGCTATGAACCACGGCCGCCGGATGAAGGTTTGTGTGCCAGCTTGCTTTCATTTTATGGAAGAATTCAGCGCGCTGTACCGCGTCGGCAAACTGGATCCCAGCGCCACTGGAGTAATTGGCAGCCAGAAAGTTGGGCGAATTGAGAACGGGCGGTAAGAACGGCGCGACTGGAACATCTGTGAAGCTGACCAGGTTCGCGTTTTGCAACCTGAGTGAAACGGCGAGGATCTTTGCCGGGATGGTGGTTGAAGCGCCGTCCCAGGGAGCGGTTCCCATCATGTTGAGCTGCCATGTTTTGCCGCGGCTGATGAATGACGCTGCAAAAGTTGGAACTGAAATAACGTTTGCCCGGCTAAACGGTAGCCCAAAGGTCCCGGAGTGAATTGTGGAAGCGGCGGCCCGGGAAATAACCCCAGCACGAGGATCGATGGAAAGCGGACTCAGGCGCTGATACTTCGGTGACGGCGACTCAGTGGCCGGCAGGTCTTTTACCGTCTCAAGGTCGGGAAGGTTTTGGGAAAATGCGCAGACAGAAAAGAACAAACTTACTAGAATTAAAGAGCCAAATCCGACTCGCTGGGTCACGTGCGCTCCTGGGCCGAAAAACCAACATCTCAGCCACAACCGGAGTTGAGGCTGGCGTTCATAGGAATAGATGCAGAAAATGCGCATCAAGCTACGCATCTAAGTGTTATTCCGGCTGGGCGACGAATTGGTAGCCTAGGCCGCGGACTGTAATCAGGTGCTTCGGCTTGGTGGGATCAGTTTCGATGTAGCGGCGCAATCGCACAATAAAATTATCAATCGCGCGCGTATCGGTATCTTCTTTCAGGTTCCAGACCTGCTCCAGAATTTCTTTACGCGCCACCGGACGCCCGCCGTTGCGGATGAGATAGCGCAGCAGCTCTGTTTCCATCAACGTGAGCTGGAACACCTGTTTCCCATTGTGCAGCTGCAATTTCTGGAAATCCACGGTCTTGCCCGCAAAGGTGAACTCGTCTCTGGCCGCTGGAGCGGGTTCAGTTGCCGATTGCAGCCAGTTCTTCCGCCGCAGCAATCCACCTACGCGCGCCACAAGAATATCCAGGTTAAAAGGCTTGGCCAGGTAATCGTCCGCGCCGGATTCAAAGCCCTTCAATACGTCTTCAGGGCGTCCGCGGGCTGTCAGCATCAAGATAGGCGCAAAGTTTTGCCGTTGGCGAAGCTCATGGGCCACGGTAAATCCGTCCTTGCCGGGCAGCATCACGTCCAGCAGGACGAGATCATAAGGCTGGTTCTTGACCAGCATGCGATCCAGCGCGTCTTCACCATCATCCGCAATTTCCACGGAATGGCCTTCCGCCTCCAGGTTGAAGCGCAGTCCTTCAGCGATATGGGATTCGTCTTCCACCACCAGAATGCGGCTCATACGTGATACACCCTTGGCAGGCGAAGAGTGAACGTGCTGCCGCGGCCTTCGCCTTCACTTTCCGCAAAGGCTTCTCCGCCATGGCGGCGCGCAATGGAGCGAACAATGAACAGCCCAAGCCCGGTCCCTTTTACCGGTCCGGTCGCATGGCTATGCACGCGATAAAAACGCTTGAAGATGCGCTTGAGTTCGTTGCGCGGGATTCCTATACCCTGGTCTCGAATGCGCAGGATGACGGTGTCAATGTTGGGTGTTGTCACGTCAACGCTGATGGAAGGCTGCTGGCCGGAATATTTGACGGCATTCTCAATCAGATTGGCTACCGCAGTCCGCAATTCTTCAGGATTGCCGAGAAGCGTGATCGGCTCCGGCGGCAGTTCAACAAATCGCAGCGCATCGGTAGAAAGGTGGTGCCGAAGGCGCGCCAGTTCCAGGCTTTCTTCCACTATGGCGGTAAAGTTTACGTCTTTCCAGTGATCGCGCCAACGGCGCTGGCGAATCTCTCCCGCGCGCAGGACATGGTCCACGGTCCCCATAAGCCGGTCAGTGTCATCCAGCATCAGGCGATAGAAATCTCGCCGCTGATCTTCGCTCAACGTCCTGCGCTCCAATGTTTGCAGATAAAGCCGGATGGATGTGATGGGAGTCTTCAGTTCATGAGTAACGGCGTTCAAGAAGCTGTCCTGTTGCTCGCTGCGGCGTATTTCCCGGACAAGAAAGATCGTATAGAGTACCAGCCCGGCAATAATCAGGCTGAAAAAAATGATGCCCAGCACCATCGGCACCACGTTGCGCCAGTTATGTACCAGCCAGACGATATTGAGATAAATGGCCAGGCCCACCAGGCATGAGCCCAGCGTGATAAAGAATGCGATTGTCCTGGCGCTGCTTCTGATGCGCATGGTCGCTAGTTGAAATTGTAAAGGATGCAAACCGGAATCAGCCGCAGATTTGCGGTGATGGGAAGCAGATGGAGGCAGACGAGAAGGAAGCTGTGTCTCCGGAAAAACTTAAGGGCGGATACGTTGCCGCCCGCCCTTAAAATTTCGTGTTCTTTTTGTGTCCTTCTGCGTGCTTCGTGGTTAAGCTCTAATCGTCGCCTGAAGCCGCGGCGGCAAATGTTTCCAGCGGCACCTTGGCCGGCTTGATCTTCACAGCGTCTTTAAGCTTGGGCGCTTTCACGTCCCAAATCAGGCCCATGGCGCGCAGGGCGCAGATGCTGTACCAGTTCAGGTCGATTTCATACCATGCCAAACCGTGGCGGGCAGCCTGAGGATGAGCATGATGATTGTTGTGCCAGCCTTCACCCCACGTCAGCAGCGCAACCCAAAAGCTATTTTTGGAGGTGTCTCCGGTCAGGAATCGCT
>JBARNL010000437.1:0-3193 GCA_049802955.1 Candidatus Angelobacter sp. | reverse complement strand
ATCTTATTGATCTCCGCCAACAACTGGGGATCGGCGGTTTGGGCGAGCAGCGCAGAGCCCACAAAAATGCAGACAAGCGCGACAGCGGTTCTCATAAGCATAGAAGAGTGTCCTCAAGGCTTGCGCCAGAAGGGTAAACCTCAGCACGTGAGATTGCAAAATGCTTTAACCACATTTCAAAGTGCTTAACCACAAAGGACACGAAGGACACGAAGGAAAGAAAATGGTAATTTGCTGGGTTGCTTGTAAAAATTGTTCAGGCTCGAGCCAATCACATGCGGTTTTAAACAGGCATCAATTTCGGCCACGACCCTCGCGCCCTTGGTGTTCCTTTCTGCCCTTTGTGGTTAGTTTTTTCAAGGAAACTGGACAGAACCCGCACGCGCCCATACTCTAGAACTCACTCATGAGCGAAGCCCCGGTCATCCACGTACAGCAACTGCAAAAGACATACGACAAAGTTGAGGCCGTAAAGGGCATCGACTTTCAAGTCGCGAAAGGCGAAGTCTTTGGCTTGCTGGGCCCGAACGGAGCAGGCAAAACCAGCACGATTGAAATCCTGGAAGGGCTGCGTCCGCGTACTGGCGGAGACGCCACAGTGCTGGGTTTTGATCCTGACCGGCAAAAACAACAGTTAAAAGACCGCATTGGAGTGTGCCTGCAAGCCACCAACCTGCCGGCCAAGATGCGCGTGCAGGAAGCGCTGGAGCTGTTTGCGTCGTTTTATACGCGCAGTTTGAGTTCAGAGCAACTGCTCAAGCGGCTGCAACTGTGGGAGAAGCGCGCAGCTTTTTATGAAACGCTCTCGGGCGGCCAGAAGCAGCGGCTGGCTTTGGCTCTGGCGCTGGTGAACGACCCGCAACTGCTGTTTCTCGACGAGCCGACGACCGGCCTTGATCCGCAGATCCGGCTGGAAATCCACGGGCTGATTGAGGAGATGAAGTCAGAGAAACGCACTGTGGTGCTGACCACACATTACATCGAAGAAGCCGAGCGGCTGTGCGATCGCGTGGCGATTATTGACGAAGGCAAGATCGTGGCCATAGGCACTCCGCGGGAATTGCAGCAAAAGAGCGCGGAGCGGTCGCGCATTGATATTGTCAGCGGCCAGCCCATGAGTGCCGCTACGCTGCCGCAATGGCCCGATGCGCTGGAAAGCAAGCTGGACGGGGATGGAAAGTCGCTGACGGTGTATTCATCGCGCCCGGCGCGGACATTATTTGAGATCATGAAGTGGCTGGACCAGCAGGGAATGCAGCTGGAAGACGTTCACCTGAAGCGTCCGACGTTAGAAGACGTTTTCGTCGAGCTGACGGGAAAGAAGCTGAGAGATTAGCAGTGGCAATCAGCAGTCGGCAATCAGCAGTCGGCAATCGGCATTCAGCAATCAGCCCTAAGACATTCTTGTAACGCGAGCAATCAAGGGATGGCAGAGTTGACAGCGAGAGAAGAAAAAAGAGGAAGATGAAGCAATACCTGGCGATCATCGTAATGGACATTAAGCTGGCGCTGCGGCTGCGCGCGGTGATTTTTTTTAATTATCTTTTTCCACTCATCTTTTTTTTCACGTTCGCCACCGTGCTAAGGGGAAATACCGGGGACATGGCGTTTGTTGTCACCATGTCTGTAACTTTAGGTGTGTTGGGCAGCGGATTTTTTGGGGCCGGTATTCGCGCCATACAGGAGCGCGAGTTGGGTATTCTGCGGCGTTATAAGGTTACGCCCATTACGCCGGCGCCGCTGCTGGTTGGATCGATGGTTACGGGCTGGATCATTTTCATCCCTTATATCGTTCTGTTGCTGCTAATGGCACATTTCATTTATGCCATGCCGTTGCCGATGCATTTTTTTGAGCTGCTGGTCTTCATCTCGCTCGGCCTGATCGCTTTTCGTGCGCTGGGACTGGTGATTGCTTCTGTCGCCAATACCATGCAGGAAGGGACCATCCTAGTGCAGCTTTTTTATTTTCCCATGCTGCTGCTCAGCGGCGCCACCTTTCCGGCGGAGAAATTCCCCAAGGTGATGCGGATAATACACAACTTCATCCCGGCAACGTACCTGGTTCAGGGCATGCAAAACATCATGCTGAAAGGTCAGGGTCTGATCGAGAAAGAAAACCTGGCTGCGGCGGCCGTGATGGTGCTTACGGTCCTGGGCGGCGGGCTCATTTCCATGAAACTCTTCCGCTGGGAGAAAGAAGAAAAGATTCGCGGATCAGCCAAGCTCTGGGTCTTGGTGGTTTTGTTGCCATTCATCGTGCTGGGAGCATGGCAGTGGTGGAAGGCATAGAAAACGGGAGCTCTGCTGGCCAACTCGGGTGCTCGAATAGTTTTTAAATTGCAGAGTTGCTGAAAAGCAGACGGCTGCAAGAGTTATGATGAATCTGCCCCCATCTTCCGGGCCGATCAGTATTTTCCCAATCGGTTCCGTTCTCCTGGATCGGCCACATATCCAGATCTAAAAAAGGAGGAACTGTGAGCAGCAATTCACCACTCGTTAATGCATGGATTTTCTTGAATGAAGATGAGCCTGCTGGCACGAACTACAACAGCCCGAACAGCAGCTATCAGCGCCTTATCCAGAACAATGTCTATCAATCGGTGGACATCCTGAATATTTGTTTCCTGACCACCCACCCAACCAGTACGAAAACAGTCCCGCAGGGAGACGGTTCTTCTTATACGCTGTCCACCGGAAACCCGCCTCCCACCCACCCTGGAGGGCTGACCAACCAGGATTACATGCAGTACGTGATTCGGGATGCACGCAAGAACAATCCTAATATCAAGATCGCGGTCACGCTGGTGTATGGGCCGGCTTCATCCGATCCAAATAGCAACGGCATGGCGATTGCCAATATATTTTCCAACACCAAGGTTTCGCCGCAGCAGAACGCCAATAATTTTGCCGCCAATATGATGGCTTACTTTAAAAATTACGATCTCGACGGCTTTGACCTCGACTGGGAATCGGAGCTTTCCGATCAAACTACACAGCAGCAGTTCGCGATGGTGGTGAATGCCATTGGCAACCAGTTCCGGCAGCAAACTAATAAACGCTATTACCTGACGTTGTCCCCGGCAGTGACGACCAATTTGGACGCCACTGCGGTCAACAACTATATGGATTTTGTGAATCTGCAACTCTATTCGGGATTTACTTCCCCCCAGGATTTTGTGAACGCGGGAATAAA
>JBARNL010000436.1:0-5349 GCA_049802955.1 Candidatus Angelobacter sp. | reverse complement strand
CCGATAGTCCGAATTGCATGGTCGCACCCCTTCAATATCTTCGCTCGTCAAGAAAACCCTTTGAAACACAGAGGAACAGAGGAAACGGAGGAAATTGGTAATTGAGTAATTGAGTAATTTGACTCCGAATCACCCGATCTCCCGATTCTCTTTCTGCCCTCCGTTTCCTCCTTTCCTCTGTGTTTCAAAGGTTTTGCCTTTGCTGATTACTGATTGCTGACTGCTGACTGCTGCTAGCTAATAACTCTTCGGCAGCCCCAGCACAAAATGCCCAATAATATTGCGCTGGATCTCTGACGTACCCGCTTCAATTGTGTTGCCGCGCGATCTCAAATAACCATAGGCCCACATTCCATTATCGATGGCGCGCTCGTCACCGGCTTCAAGCTGTCCGTATGGCCCCATCACTTCCTGAGCGACCTGCTGGAAGCGCTGGTTCAGCTCGCTCCAGAAAATCTTCTGGATGGAGCCTTCCGGTCCGGGCACGCCCGCAGCATTGATGCGGCTGAAGGCGCGCATCTGATTGCAGCGCATGACTTCGATTTCGGCATAGCATTGCGCCAGCTTTTGCCGGATCACCGGATCTTCAGCCGCGGGACGGCCGTTTCGCTCCGTAGTCTTTGCCATGTCGATCAGCCGTTCCATATTTCTGCGATAGGTAATCTGCAGGCCCGCGCCAAAGGTGCCGCGCTCATGCATCAGCGTCCCCATGGCGACGCCCCAGCCTTCATTCACTTTGCCGACGACGTTCGTAACAGGTATGCG
Organism: Candidatus Angelobacter sp.; assembly: GCA_049802955.1. GTDB lineage: Bacteria > Acidobacteriota > Terriglobia > Terriglobales > Acidobacteriaceae > Angelobacter. Next base: position 4,584 of record JBARNL010000436.1, on the reverse strand, counting down.
CACATCACGGAAAAAGAGTTCGTTGAATTCCGTTTCCCCGGTCATCTGGCGCAACGGGCGGACTTCAACTCCCGGCGTCTTCATGTCAACCAGCATCACGGTTAGACCTTTGTGTTTGGGAACATCAGGATCGGTACGGACCACCAGCTCGCACCAATGTGCGGCCCAGCCGTAGCTGTTCCATACTTTCTGGCCGTTCACCACGTAGTGATCGCCATCCAGCTTGGCTTCACAGCGCACGTTCGCCAGGTCAGAGCCGGCATCAGGCTCGGAAAATCCCTGGCACCAGATTTCTTCAGCGCTCAGGATCTTGGCCAGATGCCGCTTCTTCTGCGCTTCAGTGCCAAAAGCGATAATCGTGGGGCCAATAATTCCCAGGCCGAGCACATTGGCCAGCGGAGGCGCCTGGGCCAGCGCCATCTCCTGCCAGAAGATCACCTGCTCCATCAGGCTGGCGCCGCGGCCGCCATATTCTTTGGGCCATGAGATCCCGGCCCAGCCGCCCTCATAAAGTTTTCGCTGCCAGCGCTTCAGGTATTCGAAGCGCGATTCCATCGACTCTTCTCTGCGCTCGTCCCAATCAGTGGGAGCATTGGCGACAAGCCATGCGCGCAATTCGTCGCGAAACTTGATTTCATCGGGGCTAAGATTCAGGTCCATGGGTCCTCCTACGCTGCTTGAGCATGTAACGGCTCAATTGCCGGACAGTAAAAGCTGCTCAACGCATTGCCGCTTTCTGAATGGTCATCATTTTGGCAGACAAGTGTACATCGTTATCACTGTCGCTGCGCTCCAAAGTTGAGGCGCAAGCAGGCGTCTGAGCCTGCTGCCGAAATCCTGAGCGAAGGACATGCTTTTTCCATGTTCCTGTTTTCCTTCAGCTTCCTGGTGCAGCCGGGACTCGCCTCCTAACGAATCGAGTCTTTCACCATGTGAATTACAGGCAGCGTAATGTCCGCTTCCAGCGGGACATCAATGCGCTCCAGCGCTAGATAGCCTCTCTTCTGAAAGAGCTTTGCCCCTGTCAGGGTCGCGCCCATTTCAAAGCGGGTGAAACCGGCCATGCGAGCAGCAGCTTCGCAGGCATCCAGCAGCAGAGTGCCAATGCCTTGGCGCGCCCACTCGGGATGAATAAAGAAGGCGCGGATCTTCGCGGCGTCCACCTCAGGGTTAAGCATGTCATCCTGGCGATCCCGCCAGCGGTCACCGCCATAGAGCGTTTTGCGTTTGCTCCAGCCGCCGCAGGCCACAATGAGTGGATCATTGCCTGAATCGGATGCGACTGTCTGGACAACAAGGTATGTACCGTCGTCAATCAGTTGGCTATCAACGCCAAAGATAGTCCTGAGCGCGCTGTCAATCTGCGCAGGCGAGTAATCGCCGGATTGCAACCACCGTACTGAAGCGTCAATCAACTCACGCAGGGCTGGGATGTCGGCGGAAACAGCGGGCCGAATTGTGAATGCCGGAGGCATAGAAGTGAAAACGATTTTATCGAAACAAAAAGCGGCCCACGCGGGCCGCTTTTGCAAGCCGGTATCATTTCATTCCTCGTTCAGGACCATCTTACTTTTTCTTTTTCTCGTGATACGTTGTCTCTATTTTGCCGCCAATCGCTTGCAACATGGCTTTCACATCATTGGCATGTGGACCGTCGGGAGCAAGCTCCAGATATTTGTTTAACGCTTCTGAAGTTCCCGGTGTGGCCTGCAGTTTGCCGTCTTTATCCAGTTTGCTCTCACCCACCATGAGCGAGCCTTTGATGAAATAGGCGTCTGCTCGAGTGGGATCGGCGGCAATCGCTTTATCGCAGGCCGCCAAAGCGCCTTGCGTGTTGCCGCTATTGTATTGCGTGGCGCAGATGTTGAAGTACGCGGTTGCAGGGTTCGGAGACATGCTCGCAGCTTTGTTATAGGCCTCAATCGCTTTATCGTTCTGTTTCAACTTGAGGTAAGCGCTGCCTTCATTGGTGAGCATTTGGCCAACAGCCAATTTTGCTTTTGCCGGATCGGCTTTGGCATCTTTCGTCTCGCCTTTGGATGCAGCGTCAGCCAACGGAATGGCTTTTTCGTAAGTGGCTATGGCCTGATCGTATTTTCCCTCATTGAGCTGAGCATCGCCCAGGGTCTGCTGGAAATCCCATCGATTAGGATTTATGGCAATCAACTTGGTTAGGATGGGCTCGGCTGTTGCCCAGTCCTTGGCTTGCAATGCCGGATTTAGCTGCACGATAAGGGCATTTTCCCCCTGGATTTTTTCATTGCTGGCTTTCCTCTTTTCGATTTCTTCTTTGCTCAGCCCTCCGCCCGGTTTGCCGCTGGTCATTTCCACTGATAGGTCATCCGGGGCGCCACCTTCGCCCTTGACCTGGACCTTGGCTTTAAAGCGCTTTTCGCCGGCCGTGACATCCTCGTCATAAATGCCAAACGGAATGCCTACTCCCGTGAACTGGCCGCTTTTGTCGGTCTTCATCTTGTAAGTCCTGCCATTATCGGTATTGGTCAGGGTAACTTGCGCGTCTGGCACCGGCGCGCCGCCATCCGTAATTTTTCCTTGGACCTTACCCATGGTGGCCTGGGACCAGCCTGTTGAAACGGCCGCCAGGAAGAGCACAATCACCATTATTGGATATGTAAGTTTCATTTTCATTGTTTTTCGAGCCTCCGGCTTTAACCTGAATCTTGAAATTTAATGCCCTGCCACTTTTTGCAAATGCTCCGCTGGCAAATAAGGAATCGGGTCCTGAGTATTGGCTTCAGCAACAGCGCGCTGCCGCAGCACGCAACTCTCACACACGCCGCAAGCTTTATCTTCGCGGCTATAACAAGACCAGCTCAAATCAAACGGAGCGCCCAGTTCCATCCCAAGTCGCACGATGTCAACCTTACGGAAGGCAATCAGCGGAGTAACCACCTGAATTTTGCCTTCGCGCGTACCTGCTTTTATTACTGCGTTAAACGCCTCGTAATATGCGGGCCGGCAATCCGGATATCCTGAACTATCCTGTTCTACAGCTCCGATGTAAATTTTCTCGGCATCCAGCACTTCCGCCCAGCTTACGGCAGCCGCAAGGAAATGAGCGTTGCGGAAGGGAACATAGGTTATAGGAATATCGGCGCCAATTTCCTCGCCGGCTTCCGGCACCGCAATCTGCTTATCGGTAAGGGCTGATCCGCCGATAATGCCCAGTGATTCATTTCTGATTACCAGCGCGGCGCAGGAAACGTTATACAAAGCGAAAGGACGTGGAGAAACCAGAGTCACCCCGCTCACGTTTGTGGCCTGCCTCAGTTGTTAGTCGCCTACGTTACTTCTTCTTCTTTTCGTGATAAGTGGTCTCTACTTTTGCGCCAATAAAGGCAAGCATTTGCTTCACGTCATTTGCGTGTGGTCCATCAGGAGCAAGCTCAAGGTACTTGTTGAGTGCTTCCGCAGTTCCTGGCGCGGCTTCCAACTTGCCGTCCTTGCCTTGTTTGCTGTCCGCCATCATAAGAGAGCCTTTGATGAAATAAGCATCGGGGCGATTAGGGTCGGCCGCTATCGCTTTGTCGCATGTCCCTAATGCTTCCTGAGTCTTGCCGGAGTTGTAATCGGTAGCACAGAGATTGAAATACGCCGCCCCTTCTTTGGCCACAATCTGCTCCACCGCAGCCTTCGTTTTGTTCGCATCAGTCTTGGAATCGTTCTTGGCCGCGAGTGTTGCCTTTTCATACGAAGCAATTGCGTCTTCGTACTGGCCGAGGTTGATCTGCATGTCCCCAAGGGCTTTCATATATTCCCAGCGGTCCGGCGCTGCAGCGATCATTTGCTTGAGAAGGTCTGCTGCCTGCTGCCAGTTTTTTACTTGCTGCGCCGCGTTGTACTGGGCGATGAGGGCATTCAAATTCACAGCCTTTTCCCGCTCGGCCTTCAATTTGTCCATCTCTTCTTTTGAGATGGAACGGCCTTCCTTCCTTGTTCCGGCTGTGGAATCTTTGGCGTCAGCTCCATGAAACTCTGACGTTTTTGGCCCTACGCCCCCCATAGCCGCTCCTTTCGCTGTCTTGACCGTGACGCCCTTAGTAATGTCAATGGTTAAGACATTTTCAGCATTATCTCCGCCCTCAGCGACAGCAATTCTGTCATGGGTGAAGATGGTCTTCCCACTGGCATCAATTACGGTTACGGTATACACGTCGTCCGGAACGCCGATAGCGGAGAATTCGCCATTGTTGTTGGTCTTTATTTTGATAACTCTGCCTGTATTCGAGCTTTTGTAAATGACCTGGACTCCAGCCTGTGGTTGGTCATTGTCCGTTACCCTGCCGCTAACCTGTGTCGTTTGCGCGTTTGCGGCTACGGCTCCAACGAACGCATACAGCAATGCCAAGACCATTGGATATGTAAGTTTCATTTTCATTGTTTTTCGAGCCTCCGGCTTCAACCTGAATCTTGAAATTTAATGCCCTGCCACTTTTTGCAAATGCTCCGCTGGCAAATAAGGAATTGGGTCCTGCGTTTCAGCTTCAGCAAAAGCGCGCTGCCGCAGCACGCAACTCTCACACACGCCGCAAGCTTTATCTTCGCGGCTATAACAAGACCAGC
>JBARNL010000435.1:0-1666 GCA_049802955.1 Candidatus Angelobacter sp. | reverse complement strand
GCACGTGGACAAGAAATCGCGCGAGGCCTTCGAGATCCGCACACACAAGCGGCTCATCGACATCCTCGAGCCGACGCAGCAGACGGTGGACGCGCTGATGAAGCTCGACCTGCCGGCCGGCGTGGATGTAGAGATCAAGGCGTTCGGGAAAGAGCATAAATAAGCAATTAGCCATTAGCATTTAGCACTTAGCCAAACCGATCGCCGCAAGCGATTTTGGCTAAAGGCAAAGGCTAAGAGCTAACGGCTAAAAACCTACAGTTCCTGAATGCTGTTGGCAGCGCAGGAATGATGAGGAGAGGAAACAATGATTAACGGAATTCTCGGCAAGAAGATCGGCATGACGCAGGTGTTTGATGATAAGGGTGACGTTCACCCAGTCACTGTGCTGCAGGCCGGGCCATGCGTGATCACGCAGATCAAGCGCAACAACAAAGAAGGCTATGAAGCCGCGCAGATCGGGCTGGTTGAGTTCGTTAAAGGCAAAAACGTGAGCAAGGCAATGCAGGGACACTTTGGCAAGCACGATCTGCCCCCGGTAAAGTTCTTGCGGGAAGTTGCCATGCTGGATGGGACCGAAGCAGCGCAGGCCGAAGGCCAGCCAGCCGAAGGCGAAGCAGCTGCCAGCAATGGCGACGGACTGAAAGTTGGGGGAAAAGTTCTGGTGGATATTTTCACCAATGAAAAGTTTGTCGATGTGATCGGCGTGAGCAAGGGACGCGGTTTTGCCGGCGTGGTAAAGCGCCATCACTTTGGTGGCGGCCCCGGAGCGCACGGTCACATGTTCCAGGTGCAGGGCTCGATTGGCGCATCGTCATTTCCTTCACGCGTGTTTCCCGGAATGCGCATGTCGGGACACATGGGCGTCGATCAGGTAACGGTCCGCAACCTGAAGATTCGCGGTATTGATACCGACGACAACCTTCTTCTGGTGGAAGGCGCAATACCCGGACCCAAGGGCGCATATGTGGTGATCCTGAAAGCAAAGAAACCACCGCGCGAGCGCCGTGGCTTTGCCGGATCGACCACGCTTGACCCGTTGAAGGCAGCCAAGAAAGCAGCGGCTGGTAAGTCGAAGAAATAAGGCAGATTTGGTAATTGAGTAATTTGGTAATCGGGTAATTTGAAAACCAAAACTCACAAGATTCATGCTCAATGGGTAAAGATCCTGGTTGAGCAAAGAGACAAAGCTAAAAGCCAAGAGCTAATAGCTAAGAGCTAGGGTGAGCGCGGAGCGAGCGCCGGATAGCGCGAGCAAAGCGCGAGGGCGAAGCAGCGAAGCGTTGCGGAGCCCTAAGGAAAAAAGATGGCAAAGATTGATGTAGTAAATCTCGAAGGCAAGAAGACAGGCTCGCTGGAGCTGGCCGACGAGGTCTTTGGCGGTATTAATGAAGACCTTCTCTGGGAAGCGGTAAAGCATTACCGCTCAGCGCATCGGGCAGGCACGCACGCCACCAAGAACAAGAAGCTGGTGTCGGGCGCGGGCAAGAAGCTCTGGAAGCAAAAGGGCACAGGCCGCGCGCGCGTGGGCTCCATCCGGTCGCCCCTGTGGCGCCACGGCGGCACGGTCCACGGACCGCAGCCCCGCTCTTACGACTACCAGTTTCCCCAGAAGTAGCTGCTGGGTGCGTTGCGTTCTGCGCTGGCCTCCAAGCTTTCTGACGGC
>JBARNL010000434.1:0-2943 GCA_049802955.1 Candidatus Angelobacter sp. | reverse complement strand
GCTTCATTGCGCTTGATGCCGCCAATGCCAAACGCTCGTGGCCCAACCCCCAGTCCTCCGTAGGACTTGCTCTTGTCGTCACGGCCAAATTTGGTAATTGAGCCCATAATGATGGCATCAACGCCCAGGATCTGTCCGATCTTTGCGGCCGTCGCCGGGTTGGCGCGATCACTGTTGGAGAAGTTCTGCTCTGCCAGAATCTTGTCCAGCGCTTTGCGCTCGATCACGGAATATTTGCCGTCTTTTACCAGCTTTTCCACCAGCATGTCCGTAATGCCTTTGCCCACGTCCTGGTTGCTGCCATAAATCGAAGACACGTAAGACTGGACAGTGCCATAGTCGAAGTCGAGCACTGCGACGCGCTTCTTGCCCGAAGTCTGGGCACCGCAGGTAATAGCCAAAAGAACTAATGAGCCGATCAAGCGGATCATTCGCGACATGGTTACGCTCCTGGAAGACACAACTTTTTCAAGGGGGTTTGTAGCCCTCAAACTTTAGCAGGAGAACTGGCCGCGGACAACTACTTTGAATACCTAGGAAACAATATTTTCCGCCTCATTATTTCCGGCGACTTATCAGCCGCGGTTCATTTGAAGCGATGCTGCCGGGCTCCCTTTTGACCCCCCAGCAAATACTGGAGACCGGCCACGAACAGTTGAGGTCTATTGAAGCCCTTCATGCAGAAAGCATTCGACATTCATTTTGAAAAATCGAAAAAGGACTGGCGGGGGAATAATGGACGATTTCCGAACTCTTGCCCTCTAAGCCGAGGGCGATTAGAGTCAAGAATAGGGACCATCCTCCTCAAGATTTCCTTCTAACTAGGAAACCATAAATCGCCTACTACGCCCGGTGGTCCTGGTAACACGCCCTAGCTGCTCATTGATGATGGCTTTCCTGGACGCATAATATTCGACTGAAATTGTCCCTTGGATTCTCGTATTCTCCAGCTCAAATAGAGAGTCTTTTACCTGCTGAAGCTCAGCTTGGCGGCGTGCGCGCCGGTATCGTCCTAGCATGATTGCTCCAGCGAGAAAAAGAGCGGAAGAGGCCATCACCTCGATAGCCGCCGTCGCGCGGCCCGTCTTGTTATATGTTGCAGCGGCCTTTGTGTTTGCGACGACGCTTGAGGCAGATAAAGACTTACTGGGCGGAGAAGGATTAGCGGCTGACACAGCCATTCGCATGGGCGGCAAGACGCCTATTCCGGAAATTTCAAAAGCCGGAAGTGCGCCAGGCTGCGCCTCTTTTACCGCTTCCACACGCACCCCGTTCTGATCAACGATATTGTGAAACGCATTATTGTGGAATGCATTCGGCTTGTGCTCTGCGAAGTTCATGGTGCTCGGAAAGACAATGCTCCATTGGCGGGTTGGATAGCGCACTCGGGGATGAAACAGCACCTTGTCTGCCCCGGGAATGTGGTATCGCACTGCATATTCTGTGGTCCCAGGCCGCAAAGGAAAGTTGATGGCGTACCTTTCCGGTCCTATAGCGACGGCCTTCACTTTCAGCGGGGCGGACGTGCCCGGGCCCATTACGGTGACGGAATCCAGATTTGATTGCCCCGGCAGCTCAAGCTCTAAATTCCGAGGGTTCACCTGTGTACGCGGAGGACTGGAGTTATTCTGGATAGCATACAACTCCGTAACGTTGTATCCCACCGCGCCCGACTCCAACTTCACAATGGTTGAGTAACCTGATATTCCCGCAACATCAGGACCTGGGTCAAAGACTTCAATATTGACAGTGTCGCCAGAGGTTAGAAGGCGGTCGTAATTTACATGGCGGTGCAAGATACGGATTACATGGTCGTTTTGCGCCAAGTTTGATGACAAGGTAAATGAGCCGTTGCCATCACTCCTGGTATGAGACTCCTCAACCATCCCATCATCTTGACTGAGGCGCAGCAGAATTACTTCATCGCCAGCGGCAGGCGTCCTGGTGCTTCCATTGTGCACTGTGCCGGTTATTGAGAGCTGTCCCAGCGCGACCGGTACAAAGATCAAGAGTGAACCTGCGATTATCGGAACGATTGCCCGAATCAAAATACGCCCAATCATGGCATTTTCCTCGTAGTGGATTGGCCTTCGCGCGCGCCCGGAACGATTATCGTTGTTCCTGCGTGGGTCCTGTCATGTGCGCCAAATTCGAACAGAATTCCGGTTTCAACTTCTACCGGCTGCCCATTCTGGATGTACGGCTTGAAGGTCCATTGCATTAGGGCATCCTGCACGCTCCTGGCCTGGTCCGGAAATGCATTGATCACATGGACATGTTTAACCCGGCCTTGTCGATCAATAATGATACGCGCCGGTACCCGTGTGAATCGCGGGCCGATATCTACGGGTTCCACTTTGTGGATGAGATTGTTCCCGCTCGCGTAGTCTTTGATGCATACCGGGAATTCACCTCCGCCTTCTTCTTCCGCCGCAGGCGGCAGAGTTACGCGATTCATCTGTTGCGTAAGGGATTCCAGTACCTCTGGATGGCGAGAGGTGACTTCAAAGGTAATGACATGGCAGCGTATGTCAATGGCAAATATCGTGTGATGCAAGCCCGCTCCGCTGTAGTCTAAGCGCGCGAAGGAACGATTGGAGATTTTGATTTCTCTCGGAGGGCCGTCGATGGTCAGCGTTGATTGCAGGGCCTGTTGCTGCCTTTGCTTCAATAGGTCGAGTGAATTACGCATGGGCCGGGAGACGAAAAATCTGTCCTGCGCTGTTACCAGGACTGAGCCATTCAATTCACCTTTGGGCCTGACCGCGCTTAAGACGTAATAACCGCCGTTAGGGAGACTCTGAATAAGTTTTGTGTTATCCACAGGGATTGGAGGTACATTGCGGAATAGGAGCAGAGTACCGAATCATGAAGCAGAGGACACTGGCGATGGCAAAAGGTTTTGAGCGATACAGCAAGAAGACCCGCCGCGAGGTATTTCTG
>JBARNL010000433.1:0-5946 GCA_049802955.1 Candidatus Angelobacter sp. | reverse complement strand
CGGCAAGACCTGGCAGAAGGTCTTGTTCGTGGATGAAGACACAGGCGCAAGCTCGCTGATCATGGATCCGGGCAATCCCATGGTGCTGTTTGCCGGAATGTGGCGCGTGCGGCGTTATCCCTGGGCTCTGGAATCAGGTGGGACCAGCGGAGGCATCTTCCGCTCGAGCGACGGAGGCAATACGTGGAAGAAGCTAACAGAAGGCCTGCCGACAGAGCCTACGGGCCGCATCGGTCTGGGTGCGGCGCCTACCAATCCGCGGCACGTTTATGCGCTGGTGGAAAACAGGAAAGGAACGCTCTACGACACTAACGATCTGGGCGACCACTGGAAGATGGTAAGCAACAATCACAATCTCGCTGCGCGCGGATTTTATTTCAGCGAACTCGAAGTTGCGCCGAATGACGAAAACAAAGTTTACTTCATGTCATTCAACGTAATGGTTTCCGAAGATGGCGGTAAGACGGCGCGCAATACATCGCCTCGAGTCCACGTGGACCATCACGCGTTATGTATCGATCCGGAGAACCCAAACCGGATTATCAACGGCAATGACGGCGGCGTTTACGTAAGCGGCGACGCAGGAAAGACGTGGCGCTACCTGGATAACCTGCCCATTGAACAGTTCTATTCCGTTGCGGACGATGACGAGACGCCTTACAACCTGTGCGGCGGCTTGCAGGACAATAATGGCTGGTGCGGGCCATCGAATAGCCTGAGCCGCGGCGGCATCAGCGGCTTTGAGTGGTACACCGTGACCGGCGGCGACGGAGAATATGTTGTTCCGGCGCGCGGCAAAGGCACGCATGTGGTTTATACAGATTCGCAAAACGGGTCGATCCAGCGCGTGAGCAATGACACGGGCATATCGAAATTTATCCGTCCGTACTTGCAGGGCGTGCAGTCGATGAAGCCTTCTGACTTGAAATACCGCTTCAACTGGACGTCACCCATTGCTGTCTCGATGACGAATCCGAATGAAGTTTATCTTGGCGGCAACGTGTTGTTTCATTCTACGGATGGAGGCAAGACCTGGAATCCCATCAGCCCGGACCTCACGCGGAATGACAAGACCAAACAGCAAAGCAGCGGCGGGCCGATCTGGCTGGACCTGAGCGGCGCAGAAACGGTCGGCGCGATTCTTTCGATGTCAATTTCGCCGGTCGATCCCAAGACGATCTGGGTAGGCACAGACGATGGCTTGGCGCAGGTGACGCGCGATGGCGGACAAAACTGGACGAACGCCACGGCTAATATTCCGAACCTGCCGCAGTGGGGACGGCTGCAACAGGTTGAGGCTTCTCCCATTGATGCCAACAGCGCCTATATTGCAGTGGATTTCCATGAGGTGGAAAACAACAAGCCGTATGTTTACAAGACACACGATGGCGGCAAGACGTGGACTTCTATCGCAGCCGGGCTGCCGCAGGACGATCCTGCGCGCGTGATCCGCGAAGATCCTAATAAGAAAGGCTTCCTGGTCCTGGGCACTGACACAAGCCTGTTTTATTCGAGTGACGATGGCGCGCACTGGACGCAGATCAAAAGCAATTTCCCAACGGTCCCGATCTACGACATCAAATTCATCAAGAAGTCGCACGATCTGGTGGTGGCAACGCACGGTCGCGGTCTCTTTGTGATGGATGACATCACTCCGCTGGAGGAAAGCGGCGCAGAACTGGCGCGGAGCGACTTCCACTTATTCCCGCTATCTCCAGCCGTGAACTGGCACAACTGGAGCAAGCACGGCTTTGCCAGCGGCGGATACGTTGCTCCCAACCCGCTGAACGGGGCGGTGATCACCTACTGGCTGCCGAATGAGATAAAAGAAAAAACCGGAGAAGCGCCCAAGCGCAGACCTAACGGCGAAACCGCTGTAAAGATCACGGTGACCGATAGCCGCGGGCAGGTGGTTCGCACCATGTATGGGCCAACGAAGTACGGCCTCAACCGAGTGGCGTGGAATCTGCGTTATGACGGACCAAAGAAGCTGAATTTTCTGCCTCCACCGGAAGGATTAAACGATCAGGATTTCTTCTTTGATCCCAGCATCGGCCCAAATGCCCTGCCAGGGACGTACAAAGTCGCGGTAACGGTAAACGGCAAGACGGAAACACAAACGGTCGATGTCCAGACCGATCCGCGTTTCAAGTTTGATCCTGAAGGCATGCGGGCGCAGTTGAAGCTGGGACTGGAGCTGCGCGATGAAGTCTCCGCATTGCATGAAGCCCTGAACCGGCTGAATGGCCTGCACAAGCAGATCACCAGCCTGCAAGAGCTGCTGGCTAGCGATGAAGGACAGGAAGGCGCAGCGACCAACGTGGCCTATAAACCCATATTAGATGAGGCGCGGGCGCTGGATAAGAAAATCGCGTCGATCCAGGAGCCGCTCTATAACAATGACATTCAACCAGGCAGCCAGGACGATATCCACTACCTGCAACGCTTCCAGAACCGCCTGCAAGGAGTAATGCGCGGCGTGATGGGTGGTCCCGGAGAAGCGCCGAGCCAGTTGCTGGTTGAAGAAGCGGCTGAGGTTCGCAAAGAGCTGGAAACTCAACTGGCGCAGGTGAACACCTTTCTGAGTACTGAAGTCGCGGCTTTCAACAAGAAAGCGACGGAACATGGCTCAAGCACGCTGTTCGCGGGCGGGCCGATCCAGATCAAGTCGGGCGCGGGCACGGCTTCAAGCGCGAGCACCGGCAATCAGGACGAAGACCCAGACGATCAAGACTAGCTCAGATCGCACTCCAACAGAAAAGGCGCGGCCGAGTTAGTCGCGCCTTTATTTTAGGCACGTAAAAAAAACCGCCGGGTTTTAACCGGCGGCTGAAAATAGGAGATGCTAAGGTCTAGAACCGTAAAGTCCCGCCAAACACTACTCTGCGGCTGGCGGACACAGGGAAGTTGATGTTAGTTGGAACGTCATTGCTGACCGTGGGATCACCAAAGCCGTTGAACGGAGTTTTAGGGGTAGCGCCCGCATCTTCTACGAACGGATCAATGCTGGCATAGTTGGGATGGTTCAGCACATTCAGTAAATTCGCACGCAACTCAAATGACGCGCGCTCACTCAGCTTGAAGCGCTTGGCAAGAGAGACGTTGGCGATATTTGAAATTGCATCCTGGGCAATGTTTCTGGGCATATTCCCAAAAGGCGTGCCAAAGACGGTTTGGGCTGTTCCTGCATTGACGATATAGCGGACCTGAGCGGAAGTTGCGGTGACGGGTGCAACTGGATTTCCGTTGACGTCTAGAAGTCCGGCTTTGCTCTGATTAATTGCGTTGAGGCTAATCAACTGAGTGGGAGCAATACTGCCGTTGCAAATCGGTTCAGGGCCGCCGGGGCCAATAGAGCCAAACAGATTGCAAGCGTCACCGGCAAAAATGCCGACCGATGTAGCGGGAGCATTGAGATTTCCCAGGAACGGACGGGCGGTGTCAGTGCCAACGAAAGCGCCTAAGAAAGCGGCATCATAAAAATCGCCTGCCGCCGTGGCAGATGCTATCCCGGTCACCTGGGATGGCGTATAGCGCTGGCCTGACTGCAGGAGGTAGTTGCCGGCGAGAACCCATCCGCCAAGCAGATGGCCAAAGATGCCACGCTGATCTTTGAAGAATGGTACCTGCTCGGCTACGATGATGCTGAGGGTGTGCGGGTAGTCCAAACCGGAGAACGAATATTCCCCGCGGCTCGGGTCGAGTGGGTTTTGCGGGAATGCAACTGTATTACCTGCAACCCCGGTGCTGAAGATTTCGCTTACATTATCCAGCGTTTTGCTGAACGTGTAACCCGCGCGCACGGTTAACTGCTTGAGAATGTTATTGGCACGGTACTCAAGCTGCACGCCGTTATAGTTGGAAAATCCAGTGTTAGTGCGCTGGCGCAGAACACCTATACCGCAATTCAAGCGTCCAACGTCAGTGCCTGCACCCGGTCCAATCTGTTGAGATGCCGGACAAGGAGTAACGCCGGGAGGAACGAACTGCGGAAATTGCGCCTGCAGGTCGGCGATAAAGGGATTGCCGTCAATGCTCTGGAAGAGATCAATGGCGTGGTTGCCGACATAACGGGCCTCCACGGCTGAGTTCTTGCTAACTTGCCGTTCTATGCCGAGACTCCAGGAGTGCACATGGTCAGGGCCGAAATCGGGAGCAATGGTGGTTTCATTTTGCGTGCGAGGATCAACGACCCCGGTTTGCAGTGACGGCGCCAATTGTGCCCGGACATTCGGGCCAGTGGGTATGGCTGGCAGCGGCTGCGCAGCGGCATTGGCCTTGGTAAAGCTTTGTAAGAATACCTCAGGAGCTGAAGTGGCCACATTCAGGTAGATGTTATAGAACGGCGGATCATACAGATAACGGTAACCGCCGCGGATGACGGTCTGCCCGTTGCCGGTGAGAAAGCCACCCCACTGGGGAGCATATGCAAAGCCAATGCTTGGGCCAAAGTTGTTTTTTGGCGCGGGAATACGTGGGTCCGTGCGCTGTGAGAGTGGCACCGCTGGATTCCAGAACGCGGTTGCAGAATTGCTCTCACGCGCGGTGGTGATGTCATTAAAAAGATTTGCCGGCTGCCCGTAAAAGGTCCAGGTCAGACCAAGATTTAACGTCAGGCTTCGGGTAACTTTCCAGTCGTCGCCCCCGTAGATAAATGTGTCGTATTCGCGGAAATCAAGGGAAGAGGGACCGGCTGCCACGCGAACTCGGTCGGGCGTGTTGGCAAAGAAGGCGTCCCAATCGGCAAAGCGGAATTGTCCATTGATATCAGGCAAAAAGATATTCGGTGACCGCTGGTAGGTGAAATTGACGCCAGCTTTTATCTGATGCTTGCCCATGACGTAATTCCAATTGTCCTGCCCTTGCCATGTGTTCACGATACGCTGCTGCGGCAGGTTGGTGGCCGGACCAAAGCCTAAGTTGGCATTGGGATTGTTAAAGGTGATATTTGCCGGCGCGGCACTTAACTGATTGGCGGACGGAAGTGTGTTGCCAATCGTATTCCCGCCGAATTCTACATTCAATCGGCTGAAAGAGACGCGGGCTTCATTCACCATGCGCGTACCGAAATTATGCGTCCAACTGGCTAGGACAGCTTGGCTCAGAGCCGGTTCATTGAAGGGATAGCCGGCAGCAGCTCCCTGAGCGCCGTCGTCGAGATTGAAAAACGTGTTGCGATTGTAGATGTAACGGCCAACAATCGTATCGCCACCTATTTGCAGATCACTGCGTCCGTAAAAATCATAAATGTGATCTGGAGTGGGAAGGACCCGCGTCACTGTGCCAAATTGGACATTGGGACATCCAGTGATAGTAGGGGGAGGCACCGGTTGGCCGGTTGTTGGATCGATAGGGATTTTCGCCACCGGACTGCCCGCACTTACTCCGAACGGACCGAAGGTGCTTAACGCGGCCACCGCCTGTGCGCCGGGGCCGCTGGGAAAGCAACTGGCGAGCGTCGCCAGCCCCGCAGGCGTGGGCGTAACACCGCCGCTGCTAAATGGGGTATTTACCGAGATGATCTCATCGTTGAAACCGCCGGCAAAGAATAGACGGTTCTTGACTAACGGGCCGCCGATCTGGAAGCCAGTAAATTCATCATTCATGCGAGGCGGATGATGGAGCGGATTTCCAGCGGCATCTGTATCAAAATTCTTCTGGAAATTGGTCATGGAATTGAGTATTGAATTGTTCTCATTCCCGTAAATGCTGCCGTGCCAGGCATTGCTTCCGGACTTGGTAATGATGTTCACAACAGAACCGGCATTTCGTCCGTATTCGGGGCCAAACTGATTAGTAACAAGAATGTATTGGTTGACCCACTCAGCATCACCCACAAATACCCCGGGACCAGCCACACTATTGTCGTTATTATTCTGGCCATCGATCTGTTGATCGTTGTTGCGGCCGCGAAGGCCGTTCACAGAAAATCCCGCGCCGTTGGCG
>JBARNL010000432.1:0-18473 GCA_049802955.1 Candidatus Angelobacter sp. | reverse complement strand
CTGCGGAACCTGCGCCGCGGCTGCAAGGGCCACGTTGTCGCGTTCGTCCTGGTTGATGATCTGCATTGCCGTAGATTGCACCCACTCCTGAAATTGCGGCAAGAAGGCGTCCGCATAATGCAAGAATCCGTACTGTGTAGGCCGCACATAAAAAAGGCCGCGCGGCGGCGCATTACTTACACGCTCCGCTTCGGCATAAAGATGCTCGATGACGATTTCCACGCTGTCAAGTAGGATCGCCCTGGTCAACTTGTGCGGCGCGAGCTTGGTTACAATCGCTTCTATCATGACGACCGGATTATTGGTCGCGATCACTTCTTCGTAGATCGCCTTAAAAACCAGGACGTCGGCTGCTGTGAGGCCTGGCACGGTCGGTTCCTGAGGCTCCACGTAAGTGGGTGGAGGACCAATAGGAGGCTTTTCGCGCTGTTCAAAAATCGCTTGAAGGATACGTTGTAGCGGAGTATCAAAATTCTTAAGGTCGGGAATCCTTTCCCATACTGTGGATCGCAGCGACTCAGGCACTTCGCATTCATCGATCACGATCGGGATGATCTTGGTTTGCCTAGTGATCCGACTGACGATCGCGGCGTTAAGTTCTTCTCTGACCCAACGTTTATTCACGCTATAGGATGAGATAACGATGATGACGGCTGATGCGCCTTTGAGGCCTTCCTCAAAAAGCTTATCAACCAAGCTGTCGCCGGGGAGAATTTCCCATTTGTCCAGCCATACGTCGACACCGTTTTGACGGAGGGCTGTAGCGAATGGCAGTACAAACCGATCCTTGTCTTCGCTTGCATGGCTAAGAAAAACTCGTGGAGAGACGGCCATAATTGTGAGTATAGCGCGGTCTAATCCGTGAGTTCAGGGAGCCAACCTATAGTTGCTCTCGGGACAGGCAGGAATGCCCGCTTGCTCACGAGCATGGGAAAAAGTTGCGGTACATGTCCAAGTTCGCGGCGATTTTCGCAACGTCTGATAATACGCAGTTGATGTGCACTCAGCCGATGACGAATTTGCCGATGGCGTGCTTGTAAGTCTTTCCAGCTCTGCTGCTTACATTCTTTCACAATGTAAATTGTTATCGGACATGGCCATTGTCCTATTTCGCTATTGATTCGCAAAGTAATCTGGACTAAAGTTGATTACTTTTGCCTGATTCAGATCTGGAGCAGTGTCTAGTGTCTGATAAAAAGGCGGGAAAGAGGACCGGAGCCATGGCCAACGGGACTGCGAACGGTAAACCAATGACAACCAACGAACAGCAAGACCATCAGCGGATGGAAGTGGAAGAGCATGAGGCGACACAGCAGCGAGCGAATGAACTGGCGGTCAAGCTGGCGCGGACGTATGAAGAGCTGACGAGGCTGCTGGAGCGGAATCCGGCGATGAAGCGGGACATTACGCAGGGCACGACAAAGGAAGACAAGGTTTACCAGAAGCTGAAACAGCGGCTGAAGATGGCGGACATGGCTCCGCGCTGCCGATGGGTGAAGCAGGATGGAACGAGCTGCCGGTCTCCGCAGATGAAGCAACACATCTACTGTTTTGCCCACATGCAGATGGCGGAAGCCAGGACGCTGTTGTTGTTGCTGCCGCCACCGGAAGATGCCAATGCGATCCAGGTTGGGCTAATGAAGATACAGAAGGCGATGATTGAGGACACGATATCGACGAAGAAAGCCGGGCTGCTGTTGTATTCCATGCAGCTGGCGCTGACGAACGTGGGCCAGACGACATTTGGAAAAGCGAAGGATGAAGAGATGGTGCGGGACACGGTGGGTGAAGAAGATGCAATCAGCGAAGAAGCGCGCAGCAATCAGCACCCAGTATTCAGCGAAGAGCAACACCCACCACGGAGACACGGAGGCACGGAGGAAAGCCGGGGGTTACCGGAGAACCAAAGGCCTTTTACCGCAAAGGACGCAGAGCAAGACAAAGCTTTACCGCGGACCGACGCGGATGAGCGCGGATTGAACAACGGAGCAAAACAAATTGAATGGAGACCTACGCCGGATATGTACAGGACCGACACGCCGGAAGGGAGAGAGGCTTACGAGGCCTGCTTGCGGAGGACGATGTCACCGCCGCTTGATGCTGAGCGAAGACCGCCGCAGCCGGTCATGGGATCAGAAGATGGCGCTCAAACGCACGCCGTTCTGGGATGAGCTGGGATTCGGTGGGAGACCCCGGGTGGGGGAGTGGGATCGGACAATCAGAGGCAGAACTTGGTGAATGACTAGATGGAGCCTGCTCAGGCAGGTGTTAGACCAATGTTCTTTGACAATCGAATAATCCGAGATCGGAAGCGGCCGAGAGCGGAAGAGATCTGATAGGCCGGACGACCGCTGGACATCAAATCCTAATGCCCGTTCTTCGTGTACTGTGATCGGACCTCAAACAATTTTTCCAGTTCGCGGCTGCCCAGGGAGCGGGCTGTGCCGAGTTGGCGCGTGGTCATAACGATCTTGGCATAGTGCTCCACCGCTTCCATCCTCATATACGCGCGGCAGAGATCTTCGCCATAGGTAACCACGCCGTGGTTGGCCATCAGGATGGCGTCATGAAATGGAATGAAAGGCCGCAGCGAATCGCTCAATTCCATGGTGCCGGTTGTGGCGTAAGGCGCCAGCGGAACGGCGCCAAGCGTGATCACAATTTCCGAGCAGAGGGGTTCGTCCAGCGCAATACCCGCAGAAGCAAAACCCGTAGCCGTGCAGGGATGCGCGTGGACTACGGCCCCCACATCCGGGCGCATGCGGTAAATAGTCAGGTGCATCACGATTTCGCTGGATGGATTGTAGGTGCCGCTTAGTTTCTTGCCCTGGATATCGACTACAACCATGTCTTCCGGCCGCATCATGCCTTTGCTGAAGCAGGTGGGCGTAACCAACACCCTCTCTTCATCCAGCCGGACTGAAAGGTTGCCGTCCGTGGCGGCGACGAATCCCATGCTGTGAAGCATCTTGCCGAAGCGGGCAAGGTCCCGGCGCAACTGGCGTTCCGTGCGAGTTGCCTTGCCGGCGAATGGAGCTGCGGTGGATTTCATCAATTCCCTGAGATAGCTCATCACTACACCTTTCCAATCGGCACCATCTAAGCCGGTTCCAGGCTGCGCGTTTCTTTGGTGGCAAAGCCCTGCCGAAAGAGCTCGAGGCCATCACATCCGGGGCAGCGCAACGGACACTCCCGCGTAAACTCAATCACAGGAGACGGCCGTCTGCCGCTCAGGACGTTCTTCCAAGCCTGAATGATTTCACTCGACTTCATTCATCCTCTTTAATCTTTAATCTGTGGCCGGTAAATCAACGTCGGAATTCGCACCACTCTGACAGGAGGTCCCGAAGTAGATTAAGGATTGTCATTATGGCGCGAAGGACTGTTGTACCTGGCCAAAAAGAAAAAGAGGATTAACAAAGTCGTACGCAGATCATTTTTAGAACATCACCGTGCGCGGTGGCATTCCAGTCTATTGGCCGGAAGCGCATCAACAACGTAAGAAAATACAACCCTAATAAAGCCTGCGTTACAAGGATGGAATAAGTGACAGCGGATTTTCCTGAAAAAGCGGCGTCCATTTCCGGCAGAGGAGAGATCAGCACATAAAGTATGCCGAACACAACAGCCAGAGTAATTGCGCACTTCAGGGAGGTGGACACGCCAGTCATATTATCCGATTTTCAACTCTGGTAAAAGAAATTAACTGAACAATTCAAAGGGCCCCTGCCGTGGCAGAGAAATGGCTTGAGAAAAGCTCCAAAAAATTGCGTTTCTTTGCAAAAGCCGAAGTCGCTGCCGTTTTTGCGCGGACTATGAAGGGTTTATACCGGTTCCCGGAATCCAATCTGGCCGAGAAATCGGCGCTGGAAACCTACATCACCTGTTCGAAGGCGGCGTATTACTGGAGGCAAGAGTTACGCCTACTCGTCTCTGTCCAGCCTGGTGATACCAACTTGGCGCAGAGCAATTGCATCGATAAGCAGTAAGTTGCGATCTATGGACAATTGATTTTGTTCAAAAGTGTACACTTTTTATGGCCCAACTCTTTAAAAGCTCGTCCCTCATCCCCGAAAGCGGAATTTATCGCGTAATTCACTCGCAACATCGCCTGCCCCATGAAGTAACGCTGATCGGGGGACAAACGTTTCCGCCTTGCGGCAAGTGCCATGAAGAGGTCCGGTTTGAACTCGTCCGTGAATTGCCGGAACTGGAGCGCGAACGGCGTGGCCACGTTTCGCTCTACAGCCTGCCCGCGCTTGATGATGAAGATGACTCAGCTAAGTGAGCACAGGAATCGGTGTTTTCAGCAGTCTGAGCCTGAACCCCAAGGGTTTTTTATGTCTGGTATCGTACATATCTGCTGAATCAGCTTCTCTACACGGTTTACAACAGCGAATTTGCAGGTGTATCGCTCGCTTCTCAACATCCTTCTGCACGATTTGAAAAAGCCAGGCGGCAAAAAAAAAAGAGATGCCGCTATTCACAGCATCTCTTCTGCAGACAAGTTGAAAGCTAAAACATCGGGGGCTTATTGTCAGCCGGCGGAGGATTGGATACCGGCGGTTGCGATGTGCCGTTCGACGGCGATGATTGAGTCCCCGATGTCCCTGCCGGGCTGGCAATACTGCCCGGAGCGGATGTAGTTGGCTGCGGAGAAGTGGGATTGCTCTGCGTCGCTCCGGAAACTCCGCCGCTAGAACCGGAAGCAGCGGGAGCTGTGCCGACCGTAGATCCCGGACTTGCGGTGGTGTTGCTGCCAATAGCGCTGCCGCTCACCACTAACTCCACCCTGCGGTTCTGTTGCCGTCCTGCGGGCGTTGCATTGCTGGCCACCGGATTGGATTCTCCGAATCCTTTGGTCGTAACTGCATCAGTCCCAACGCCTTGAGAAACCAGGAAATCCTGCACAGCTTTCGCCCGTTTGTCGGAAAGCGTCATGTTGTATTCGGGCGTCCCTTTATTATCGGTAAAGCCGTCGATTTCCAGCTTTAGGTCAGGATAAGCCAGGATGATGCCTGAAACTTTTGCCAAACGCAGTTTGGCTCCCGGCTTCAGCGTGGCCTTATTAAAGTCGAAAAGCACATCGGACATGCTCACAATGAGGCCACGTGCGCTGTCACGCGTCTGCAGCACCTGATTCAACTGTTTAAGCAAACGCTGGCGTTGCTCTTCCGCCTGCTGCACGGCCTGTGCCCGGGCCAGATCGGATTGCTGCGCCTGCAAACGTGCCTGCTCGGCTTGTTGCGTCAAGGTTTGCTGCTGTGCCAAAGCAGCCTGCCGCGCCTGTTCAGACTGTTGTAATTGCTGCTGAGCGGCAGCGCGATCTTGCGCAGCCTGCTGTGCGGCTTGCTCAGCCTCCAGCCTTGCCTGCTCCGCGGCCTGGCGCTCTTGCTCCGCCAGTTCGCGTTGCTCCTTCTGGTGTTGCGCGTCAAGGCGCGCTGCATCGGCACGGGCTGATTCAGATTCAGCCTGCGACTGCGCTTGCTGTATGCGGTCCTGTGAGCGTTGCCGTTCCGCTGCTGTCTGCTCTTCCTGCTTTTTTTGCAGCGTGAGCAGACGCGCATCTTCCGCCGCCTGTGTGGCCGCGCGCGCTACCGCGCCAATGGGCGTAATGCTCTGCTTTTGCTTGAGGTAGTTTTGTCCCTGCACCAGATAGGCCTTGGCTTTTCCCAGCGTGTCAGCCGCGTATTGGTCGGCTCCGGCGGCTTGTGCAATGGCAATGGCATTTTCTGCTTCCAGCAACTCCAGCGGGGTCTTTCTGTCGGCTGTGGTGGCGGGCAACTGATCTGGCGTGATATTTACCGTGTACTGGCCTTTTTGCAGCAGGTCAAATTTAGCTGAGATCGGGTGAATTCCGCCCGCTGTATCCTGCCGCACTATATTTTCTGCAACCACAAGGTTACTTGGACGGGTTACCGCGAAATAAGGTTCTGCCGTCACAATCATTCCGAACTCCTGCAATCCGCTGGTGACTTGCAGGCGCGAATTTCCGTCGTCATTGGGCCTGATCTCTCCCAGGTTCAGCGGTCGGCCTTCTGGAGTAATGGCCCACAAAACATAGGTCAGATATTCCGGGCCAAAGCTGCGCGGCGGAGCCAGATGATGCAGGTTGGCGTCTATGGCCAGCCTGCCTGTGTGCCCCGTCACTCTGGCGGTTCCATCGACCGCTGGCATGAGCGACGTCCCTTTGATATCAACCTGGGTTGTGCCTCCACGATCGCGATAGTCCACCGCTTGCGTGGTGCGCTCCACTACATTCACGCGATAAACAGGGATTTTTCCGTTCTGATCGTCATCATTGGACTGAGCATTCGGCTTTTGGGTCTCTTGAGGCGAGTTATTGTCTGAGGAACTCTGGCTTGACGAAGGTGGATTTTGATTATCCGGCGTGGACGGGGCGGAGCCTTGCTGGGCGGTGAGTGGCAGAAATGCAAAAGCAGAGAGGGTCAATGAAAGAACCAGATTATTTTTCATACGCGAGTTCCTGCTGGAATAAATTTCATGCGCATAATAGATGAGTCAGTTTGTCCCAGCGTTATCCGCTCTAAGTCATAGTCATGGCTGAATAATGCGGAGCGGGCCATCTTCTTCCCTGAATCATTCCAGCACCAGGGCGCGTGCCAAGTCAGCTACATTTCTGACCTTCGTGAACATGCTTTCCGGAAGATAGTCGAAGATGGTTATAGCTAAGAAACTTCTTAGTTTACTTTTCTTAACACTTGTTCTGAAATCCGAACGTTTTTCCAAGTTCTACATTGAACAACCAGCTCTGGTTTAAAAATGTGCCCTCTTCGCCAGCCAGAGCGCTAGGCTCGCTAATCTGGCTCGCGATCTGGAGGCTAGGATTATGCGACGTTCCCCCTGCTCTTGGATCCTCTTCTGCTCCCTCGTGGTAATTCCTCTTGGTGGAGTGAATGTGGTTGCTCAGGTTAATCCCGCAGCTGTTCCACACAGCTCTATCAATGTGCCTTTCAATCACGCGAGTCTTCCCGAGGGTGCTCCACAACACCCAGTTCATGAGAGGTTTGCAACCTTTCGTGCCGGTCAGTTCAACTCCGTATTTCTGCTGCAAAATTTCAGGTCGGACGCCACCGTTACTATCACTCCCTTGCTCATTTTGCAGCAGGGCGAGGTGTCTCTGGATCCAGTGACGCTCCAGCCGCACTCGGCGAGCACGGTGGATATTAACGCTTTTCTGCGGGCACACGGCCTGTCTGACACTTTTGGTACCGCCGTAATGCGCTACACCTTCAGTCCATATGACGGGGTGAGTGGAGTGGTGTTGTCTTCTGACGAGGTCCACCATCTCTATGTGAACTCGTACGCGCAAAGTCCGGAGGAGTATTGGCAAGGAACTTCGTATGACGCGGCTCTCTGGGCGCCCGATGAAGATACGACGGGCTCAATCTCTATAATCAACACCTCCGACGAGACGCGAACAGTTCATCTGACTTTTCTGGTGAAAGGCCACATCGAGGAACAACCTGCGCTAACAATCCCCGCCCGGCATACACAGATAGTGAACATTGATGACCTGGTGTCCCGCAGTCGTGAGACCGGCGCAGGCATCCACGTCGAGTACTCCGAATATCCGGGAACGGTTCTGGTTGAAGGGCATCTTATCAATCAAAAGAATGGCTTTGAGAAATACATACATTTTTTAGATAAAACTCTGCGGTATCCCAACGGAGCAGTCAGGACTCAGTTCTTGCTGGTGGGGCAGCAACCCACAGAAGACGGCTTTCCGAGTGGCATCAGCTTTCGATCGGTAGCAGTGGTGCGGAATATCGATCCTGTTGAAGTACAAGTTACGCCAACACTGAAGTACCAGGGGAATGGCTTGCCGCAGAGTGTCACTCTGAGACCGATCAGGCTGGGCGTGGGCGAAAGCCGGGTGATCGATCTCAGCAAAGCACAGCGCGCAGGTCTTATACCTGCTGATTTTCATCAGGGCAGTTTGAAGTTGGACCCCAATACAGACCATGCGAGCATTGTGGCGGAGCTGTTCGACTTCAATGACCAGACCGGAGGTTTCACGATAGGCCCGATGTTCTTCGCCTATCCGGGGCGCGCAACTCAGTCGGTCTGGCGTACCGATGGGAGTTTCCAGACTACAATCATGGTGGAGAATACCGCCGACCAGGACGATGCTGTGGTCGTACAATTGTTCTCTGACAGCGGAACGTTTACAAAGACGCTTCCGATCCGTGCCGGGGGCCTGCTCAAAATCAACCTGAAGCAATGGCAGCAGGAGAATGTTACCGATGACAGCGGAAATTCAGTGACGGATACTTACGGCGTGATTTCTCTTGCGGGAAAGAACGGGCACCTCAGCAAACTATCATTTGACAAACTCATTCACAGTGCTGTCGACTCGGATTACGTCGGCCTTCCTGGTGGGCCGGGGAGCTGCGTCGGAATGACCGATGCTTGGCTCTTTTTGTCTGGAGGCCCGAGCCCATATTCCGTGTGGGAAGAAGAAGATTGGTCAGACGGAACAATCGAAGATTTTCAGGCCTTTGGGACGGCGAGCAGCAATACCAGCGCGCTACAAATTTACAGCACTTCGAATGGTGACATGGCCAATGTTTTTCCTTGGGGAACCACAGCCCACAGCATCGCCTTCACCGGGCCTGTTACTTCACGGATGGACTGCCCGGCGTGTTCGGTAGATGATTACACGCCTTCCGGCCTGGTAAACGTCCCGCCGATGCCCACGCTGGCATGCAGTCCGGCAAGCCTCACGCGGGCACAGAGTACCACGTGCACAGTCACGGCAAGTGGCACGGCAACCTACTCTGGCTGGAAGTTTACCGACGGAACAAACACAGTGACGTCAGCCAATTCTGGTGCGAGTTGGGGTGGCAATATCGTGATCTCAGGAACCGTCTCAGTTAATGTCTCGGTGAATGGGACAGCAGCCGTTCCAGTGTCTGCTTTTCTGTCGGTCAGCCCTAGGGCAGGCTTTTCTTTCAGCGCCGTTTCGCCGCAGCTTGAACCCGATCCGTTTCTGGGAAATGGAGGCTGCACGCTCAGTGTGCCCGACCCTCCATTGGCCAGCGGTGATCTGGCGGGGGCATCATGCCTGGACCAGGGCTTCGATCCTATGACGTTACAGATCGGAGGCGACGGGCCAAACACCGGATACTCTTATGTGACATCGATTGCGAATACAGGGATCCCGAACACAGCCTATTACTGGACCCTGGCTCCTTCTCTGCAAAACACCACCAGCACGTTTTACAAAGCCCAGTGCGGTAATTACAATCCCGTGACCAACCCGAGCGGATTTATCAGCGGCGCCAATCTGCTGGCAGATACCACCCGGCATGAATCGGGAACGGTGCAAAGCCATTACGAAAACTACGTGGTAGCGCAGAACTTTTCCTCAAACAATCTGGGCTTCGTAGCCGAGGCCACCGTGGAGAAAACTAGCGTAACCCAGTTCGACACTGATTTGAACAACATTCTAAAGGGGAAAATTGCCACCATTAAGTCGGCAACAGCAGGGGAGCCATGCAGCGTTCAGGATGACGCAAGTTGTAATTTCCAGGGTTTTGTAAATCTACAGCCGTATCAGCCATGCCCTTAAGTGAGCAGCCAATGATCTCAAAAATGCTAGTGCTATGGATAATCTGTTTAGTCGGGGCTACACAGGACGTTCCGGTGATCGATCTTACGACGACGCCCCAATACCCATTGACCAGGGAGCCCATAAAAGGGTCCTTGGTCGGAGGGGTCGCCGGCGGCAAGCCTTCATGGCCTCTCGAGATCCACTTGATATGGGCACGAGAAGAACCGAACGTGGATTCGCCGGTCCTGATTTACGAGATCGAACTGCGCAATAGGGGCAAGCAGCCTATTGACCTGCCAGTGGATCCGAATCCGCGCGATGTGGAACCGGCTGACCCGGCTGTAAAACTATATGAGTTCGTGAGCGCTTCCATCGCGCTTGAACTTCATCCTGAATCGGATGCCTTGCGGTTCGAGGCTCTCAAGCTGTACGGCACCGAACTCGTTTCAGGAACCAGGAGACGTTTGGAACCTGGATCGGCTCTCCGCTTTCGTGCAAAATCAAAGATCACAGGAGCCTCTCAAAACCCGACTCAGAATGATCGAAATACGCCACGAACGATAAGCGCCTTTTTCTTCATGCATTGGAATACTGTTAATTCGGATTCCATAGACACTAGACAAATCATGGGTCCGATTGACTCTTCGAATGTCATTCCGATCACGTTTCGCTAGTCGGTGTGTCATATTTTCGGATAGTGAAGATCCATAATGTAATTATGTAGCCGCACAGAGCGTTCCTACGAATAACGTCGGAACGATGGTTGAAGCTGTGACGGGTACGCGAGGGATTACCAGCCAGGCATTCACATCGAGTGTTTTTCAACCGCCGGATCCAAAGGAACAGTAATTTAGACCGCAGCGGAGGTTGAACAATGCAACTTGCCTAACGTCAATCTGGATGCTATATGCACGTTTAACGGAGCGATCAATTTCTTACCCTGTGTGAGTTGTCAATGAATGTTCAACGGTATTGGGTTTCGGCTCTCGGGCGCGCGGCTCTGATCACAATGTTAGTTTCCGCTCTGTGCGCCCAGGAAGCCGGACTCATTGACGCTACAGGTCCTCTGCGGCTGCGATCAAGAGAACCAGTCGGTTTGCGCGCGGTGGACCTTTGCAGCCGCTTAGTGGGGGAGCTCAGATGGTATGGCCTGAATTGCTTTCGATTACACCCGTTGCGACACAACAACCGGGAGAGGCTGTGTTTGAGATGAAATTGACGAACCGTTCACGAAGTGACTTGCTGGTCCCCGTTGATCCGAATTCGGCCGATTTCGACCACCCTTTAAGGGCAGGAGGGACTTCAACCCTGGACATGATTGAGATTTCGATCATCGCGGACCGTACGTCTGACAAAGGCGGGCTCCATGGCGCCGAGCTAGTTCAGAATTTCATGAATTCGAATGGTGTCGTGGTTGGCAATGCCGCAGGAAAATAATGTGTCTTCAAGAGTAGTAGGGCTGCTGATGGTTTGGGTATTGTCATCAGCGCAGGATGTGCCTGTTATCGACCTTACGACAGCGCACGTGCGTCACCGTCTCCGGGAGCCAGTGACTGCCTCCGGTTCAGGCCATGCAGTCGGATATCAAGGAGGGCTGAGGCCGCCATTGCCAATTGCACTGCAGCTTCGTTCTCTCGAGAAGAGTGACTCTCGTGATATGGCGATTGCTGAACTGGAGATTCGTAATACGAGCGGGAGGCATTTGGAGATTCCAGTGGATCCCAGCTCCCGAGATCTCGAACCTGCTTCAGCATCAACGCCATATCGATATGTATCAGCTTATCTCTGGCTGCTGGCTGAGCCCAATGCAGAGCAAAAGATGCCGGTTAGTGGACTACACCTGTACGGTTCAAAAACGGTATCCGGAACGCTGCGCGATCTGGCGCCCGGCGAAGCAATTAGAATTCGCGCGAAAATTCCTATCGCCGTGGCGTTACAAAATGAGCCGAGTACCGGTCCCGCGAGCCGAGCACCAGCAATGCGCGCATTTTTTGCGCTTTTTGATGAATCGATGACGCCAGGCAAGGATGGCCTTCACTCGAGTACGGAAGAAATTTTCCCCACGGTTCCATCAACGGCAGCAGTCGAGTCTCCCTAGACTCGAAGCCCGAGAAACGTGAGTGGACTGATCCAGGGACCGGAGCTTCAGTGAATCGAGTATTGGGCGAAACTAATGTCGGCGTAAAACCTGTCGGGTTTGCCGTTATTGATGTACGGGCGAAAGCGCCACTGCTTCAGAGCTGCGGCCCCGGCGGTATAAAGCGCCGGCGCTACCTTGTTCTGGTTCTGGACTGCTTGCACCTTGCCGGCTTCGTCCACGGCAACCCGCAAGCTGAATTTGCCCCCCTTGCGGCCCTTGCCTGCCGGGACAATAGCTTCCACTACATGCACGGCCAATTTCCGGGCTTCCGCATTGCTTAAGACAGGGATGGGATTTTCAATGCGGGTAGCAAATGCGAATGTCAGCACGGCTTCCATTTGCGATGGACCGCCATTGTTATAAGGCTTGTATTGCCAGCGCAGCAGCTGTTCTCGAGCTGCCTCATTTAGCTCCGGGTTACTCGATGCCAGAGGCCAAACCTCGCGCACCTTTCCGGAACGATCAGCCGAGACATACACGCTCATTACTCCATCAGTCTTCCCTTCGCGCACCGCGGGCCAAACGATGGCCGGAGTATTCAGGGCCAAAGCTCGGGTGGAATCTTCCGTGACCTGCATTGTTTTCATTTGTTCGGTGGAAGGCGTGGGAGTGTCAACCGCAAATAGCTTTTCGTCGGACGTTGGTAGCTCGGCAAGTTGAGTGACCTTTGCGGTAAGTACAAGGTCTGGCGCAAACCCGGCTTTGATAGTTCGCGCGACCATCTTTTTCTTGAAAGGTTGATAATCGGCAAATTGGGCCTTGTACGCCGGAGTGGCCACCGCCTGAAGCAGTCCGCCTTTGCCGCCGAAACAGAAAGCGGAGCCCACGGTGTTTTGCGCCGGGGCAGTTCCTACTTTAAATTGCATGCTCAGGCAAGAGTTTGATTTGGCTGAATCTTCCGGAATTTCCATCTGCCCCTGCATCAATTTGAGCTGGTCCACCATGGGCAGCGGATCAAAAAGGGCCGTAACCATGTCATGCAGCCAGAAAGGATAATAGTCGCCGGTAAGGTTTTCAGAGACCTTGTCGCCATTGACGATCAAAGTCTGGGAAAAACCGGCAGACTGCACTGTACGCCGCCATTTTTCCGGCGAGACCCAATACTCTTCCACGTCAGCCGAGTATTCCGGTTTAGGCGCTCCGGCATTCGCTATATGCGCCTTTAAATGAAACGGAGTCGCGCCCGTCAGCGTGAGCTTGCTCTGCTGCACCGCATGATCGGCAGCCTGGCCGATGGAAACAACCTTGTCGCCGGCTTCCTGCGCTGGTGCGCTCACCGCCAACCAGGAAAGTAGAGCCAGACACAACAGAAGCCAGTTCTTCATGCCTTTTTTTCTTCAAGAGCGGAGAGAAACTGACGGGCTTCGCTGGCGTTATAGGTCTTGTTGTAGATGGGCGATTCCGGCTCTTGCAGGCGGCCGCCTTCGCGCAACGATCCGGTATCGACGGCGGCAAAACCAATTTCCTCAATCAAATGTGCGACTATTTTTTTTGCTTCCACGTCATCGCCGGCAAGATAGATGGTATGGCGCTCGTCGATTGGCAAATCCTTGCGGCCGCGCTCCGCCAGATGGACGTAATAAATTGTGTTGAAGGCTTTTACCAGCCGCGATCCGGGCAGGCGCTTCAGCACTTCTTCAGAAGACGTGGAGCCGCCCAGATCATAAAACCCGCCGTCCGGCCGATAAGGGTTCATGGCGTCAATCACGATTTTGTTGCGCAGCAGTTCCGGCTCGGGCAGGGCCTCAGGCGAACGCCAGGGAATGGCCAGCAATATCACGTCGCCAAAGCGGGCCGCGTCGCGGATGGTCATGGCATGCGCCTGCGGGCCAAGCTCGGTGATCAGCTCGCGCAGTGAATCCGGCCCGCGTGAGTTGCTGACTGCCACGTCATGCCCGGCGGCCACAAAGAGCCGCGCGGCAGTCGCGCCAATATTACCTGCACCGAGAATCCCGATCTTCATGCCGTGCTCCGTTTAGTGTTCATTCAAAGCAAAAATTATATATGTTCAAGACTGATTATTTCTCTCTTTGGAATGTTTCTGGATGCATATAATCGCCAGCGACTTAAGGATCGCCATGATCTGGTGATCGGAATTATCTGAAGAGCACAATGCGATCAATACAAGTGGGTTGGCTAAGTGCCAATTGCTAAGTGCCAATTGCTATTTCCAATCAGTGTCATCAGTGTTGATCAGTGGTGAAATTTTGGATCTAGGCCGCCTGCCCCGCGCTGAATCCAGACGCCCAGGCCCACTGGAAGTTGAAGCCGCCGAGATGTCCGGTCACGTCCACCACTTCGCCGATGAAATACAGCCCTTGCCGTTTGCGGCTCTCCATGGTTTTGGCTGAGAGTTCATTCGTGTCCACGCCGCCAGCGGTGACTTCGGCTTTCGCATAGCCCTCCGTGCCCGCCGGAGTGATCTGCCAATTGTGCGCGCGGCGCTCCAGTTCGTCCAGCGCGTGATTGCTCCAGCCTTGCGGCGGATACACGTCAAGCCAGCGCTCGGCAAAGCGGCTGGGCAATGCGTTGTGGAAAGCAGCTTTTACGGAAGGCAAGTCGCGCGGAGCTTTAGGATCGCGAAATGCAGCCGTCAATTCCCGCTCAGGCGCGAGATCAAGCGAAACCGGATCTCCCGGTTTCCAATAAGAAGATATCTGCAGGATTGCCGGCCCGCTCAGGCCACGGTGCGTGATCAGCATCTTTTCGCGAAAACCCCGCGCGCCAACGGACGCAATGACCTCAGCCGAAACCCCAGCCAGATCGCAGAAATGCGCCGCGTCATCTTTATTCAAAGTAAATGGCGCCAGCGCTGGCCGAGGCTCTATGATCTTCAGTCCAAACTGCCGCGCCAGATCGTAGCCGAATCCTGTCGCGCCCATCTTGGGGATTGACAGGCCACCCGTCGCGCCAACCAGTGACTCGGCGTGAAACTCATCATCCGCAGCGCGTAGCAGAAAGCCGTCTTCTTTCGACACGCGCTCCACGTTTACGTTGGTCTGAATGCGCACACCGGCTGCGCGGCACTCCGCTTCCAGCATGGCGACGATCTGTTGTGCTGGACCGTCACAAAAGAGCTGTCCCAGAGTTTTTTCGTGATAGGCGATGCCGTGTCTCTCCACCAGCGCAATGAAATCGGCGGGCGTGTAACGCGCCAGAGCAGACTTGGCAAAGTGCGGGTTGGCGGAAATGAAGTTTTCCGGCCTGCAATGCAGGTTGGTGAAGTTGCAGCGCCCTCCTCCGGAGATGAGGATCTTTTTACCGATGCGCTCGGCCCGCTCCAGCACGGCCACGCGCCGCCCGCGCTTACCGGCTTCAATGGCGCACATCAGGCCGGCCGCACCGCCGCCGAGAATGATTACATCGAACTGAAACTTCATGCAAAACTAAAGACTAGTGGCGCAATGCGACCACTGCGAAGAACACGAGACCGATCGTCAACAGAATGTTCCAGACAAGCAGCGCCAGTAGCCAGCGGCGCAGGCGCTCTTCACGTCCGGCAGCCACGTTGTTGAGCGTTTCAAGATCGGACTTGAGCTGCAGCACGTAACCTTTGAGCTGGTCAACGTCGGCGGCAAGCAATTGCACCGGATCGGGGCCAGAGGACGCGCCTGTTTGCGCTTGTCCCTGAGCCGCGCGGTTCTTGAGCGATTCGCGCAGGAGCTGTCCGCCATGCTCTACCGCGATTGGCGCGAGCATGCGCAATATAGAAGATAGCCATCCCATAGATTTCTGTTGTGCCGTGAGCATGCCTGATAGATTTTCAGCAATCAGACAGTGTTGATCAGGCCCATGTTCATTAGAACATAAGGCGCTGTTTTGGCGGAAAAGCTGCTGGCGCGGCGAGGCGACCAAGTCGACCCAACGGCTATCAGCAGACCCATGCAGCCCAACGATTATCAGCCGATAAGGACTGGCACAGGCAAATCCGTCGATGCAAAATGTGCTAACCTGTTTATGCTTCTTTGCCTGCCTTTAGAGAGCCGGGATGGCGGAACTGGCAGACGCAGCGGACTCAAAATCCGCCGGGCTTCGGCCCTTGGGGGTTCGACTCCCCCTCCCGGCACCACCTTAACGTCCCCCTGGTGGCTTCGCATGAAATCTAAAAAAATAAATATGGAAGACAAATAAATCGGCGAGACGGCTGGCGGGCGTAAACGGAACCCGCCTGGACAAAGAATTTGGCAAGCTGAGCAAAAGCGCTGGCTAGCGATGGCTGCCGCGGGGAAGAGCGGTCCACCACTATGCCAAGTGGACCGCTGTGATTGTTTAAAAGTCAGGGTGAAAAGGGATGCTAGGGAGTTGGGTCATTTGAGGTTTGCCTTGCCCCAGTATTTTTTGAAATTCCTCGGCGCTGACTTCACGAGCATTTGCGCGACAGAGTACTCGATTGGAGTTATTGTCTGGCATATGTTTCTCCTTTCTACATTTGCTCTTCTTATGGTAACCCCGGAAGCCAGATGGATGCTTGACAATCACAAGCCGCGCGCATCCATCCAGTTTCAAATTGGCACCAGATCAGACATGGCTTAGACATAGCTGCCTGAAATGACCTCGCCGTTTTCCTTTGATAGACTCGATCAAGCCTCTTTGAATCGGATGGAAAGGACCAGCCCATGCCAACCCAAGTTGCCTCCGCCCCGGAAGTTTCTCTTGCAGAGTTTCAGGCCGCCAGAAAAATCGTGTCATCGTTTGCTTATCACACGCCGCTGCTCACGTCGCGGCTGCTGAGCGAGCACACCGGCTTTGACGTCCGGCTGAAGGCGGAGATTTTCCAGAAGGGCGGATCGTACAAACTTCGCGGGCCGCTGAACAAATTCAGCCATCTGACGGAAGAGCAGCGCAAGCGCGGCGTGATCTGTTCATCGGCGGGTAATCATGCGCAAGGGGTGGCGCTGGCCGCGGGCGTGTATGGAATTAAAGCTGTGGTGGTGATGGCCACGAACGCTACGCAATCCAAGGTGGACGCCACACGGGCCTACGGCGCGGAAGTGGTGCAGCATGGGCTGATCTGGGACGAGGCCAACGAAAAAGCCAAGCAGCTGATGCAGGAGCGCGGGCTCACGTATATCCATCCTTTTGACGACCTGCAATTGATTGCCGGACAGGGGACTCTGGGGCTTGAAGTGTATGAGGACTTTCCGCAGATTGATATCGCGGTGGTGCCGATTGGCGGCGGTGGACTGATTTCCGGCGTGTCCATGGCGCTGAAGGCGTTAAACCCAAAGATCAAAATCATCGGCGTGGAATCGTCTGACGGGCCGGGCATGAAGCGGAGTATTGAAGCTGGGCATGTGGTCACGCTGGACAAGATTGACTGCATTATTGACGGGCTGCGGGTAAAGCGAGTGGGCGAGAACAATTTTTCCATTGTGCAGCGCTTTGTGGATGACATTGTTACGCTGCCCGACAAAGAGATTTTTGACGCGATGATCTGGGTGATGTCACGTTGCAAGCTGGTGGTGGAAGGAGCGGCGGCTGCGCCCGTGGCGGCGCTGCTGCATGGGCTGATCAAAGCGCCCGCAGGGTCGAACGTAGTGGCCGTACTCAGCGGCGGAAACGTGAACCTGGACCAGCTTAAAGGATTGAAGTGGAACTAGTGAATTACCATGCGGATAGCCTCAGCGGCTAAAGCCGACGTTTTGGCAGGTTGGGTGGCGCAGGGGTATAAATGCCTGCTCCACCTCGTTTTGCTTTTACTTACCCAATGTGCTCCACCCGTAGTACAGCAACTTTCAGAAAACAAATGCTTTGCTTAGCGCGGGAACATGCGATAGTTTAGGCGCATGGCCAATCCACAGGATGAACTGGAAGCGCTTCGGGCGCAGATGGCGTCATTGACTGCGCGAGTTCACCGGCTGGAGCAATCGGTGCGCATCGAACCTCAAACTTCTTCAGGGATCCCCACGGCCACTCCTCAGTCAATTAACAAGTCACCGTTGGAGCAACCGCAGATCAGCATTTCACGCGAGGACGCAGAGCGTCGGGCCATACCCACGCCTCCGCCACCACTCATGCCGCATATTCCGCCAAGACCAGATGCGGGAGCGCCAAAGTTTGCCCAGGCAGGGCAAAGTTCGTCAGAAGACCTGGAAGGCACGATCGGCAAATTGTGGCTAAACCGCATCGGAATTGTTGCGATCTTGATTGGCGTTGCTTATTTTCTGAAATATGCCTTTGACAGCGGCTGGATCGGCCCGGGTGGCCGGGTGGCGATTGGCCTGATCGCAGGCATCGGCGTCGTAGTATGGAGTGAGAGCTTCCGCAGGAAAGGCAGCGCTGCGTTTTCTTATTCGCTCAAAGCTGTCGGCATCGGCATTCTTTATTTGTCATTGTGGGCAGCGTCGCAATATTTCCATCTGGTTCCCGCGTCCGTGGCGTTTGTGGCCATGATCCTGGTGACTGCTTCCACAATCACGCTGGCGCTCACACAGGACGCCGAGATTTTGGCTGTCTATGCGATGATCGGCGGCTTCAGCACGCCCGCGCTAGTTTCCACTGGAGAGAACCACGAGATCATTTTGTTCTCTTATGTGCTGCTGCTCGATCTGGCAATCCTGGTGATGGTGACTTTTAAGCCGTGGCGGCGGATTGTGTGGGGCGCCATGCTGGGGACCGGGGTCATGTATGTTGGCTGGGGAGGCCAATACTATGACGGATCAGAGCGCACGGTAACGGTTTTATTTACCTCTGCATTCTTTGCCGTTTTTGCTCTAATGCCGCTGCTTACGCCGCTTACGCGTTCACGCTGGCACC
>JBARNL010000431.1:0-11638 GCA_049802955.1 Candidatus Angelobacter sp. | reverse complement strand
GCCCAAACTTACTCCACGAAAATGAGTTTGTATCAGGGCACGCGTTTACGCGTGCCGCAAAGCGTTAAGATTGATCGGGCTTTAGCCCCTGAGAGCGCCTCAGTCGCAGGCCGGCATCAAATCCATCTCGGGTTCCGCCACAGCCAGAGGCTGCTCCGTCGCGTTTCCGCTTAGCAATTCTTCAAAAAATTTCTCCACGCTGGCCAGGATGGCCGGTCCCGTATGCGCGTCATAGCATGCGCGGCGCAACGCGTTGCCGCCCGGAATTCCATGCGTGAACCAGGCCACAAACTGCTTCATTTTGCCCGGTGAACCGTGCATGGTTTCATCCACCAGCATTTTGAAATACGTGCGTATCATCTGGTAGCGATCGGCTTCCGTCGGCTGGTCATAGCGTCCGGTTTCCGCATGCTGGCGAATCTGGCGGAAGATCCACGGGTTTGACGCGGCCGTGCGCCCGATCATTACTCCGTCGCAACCGGTTTGCGCCACCATGGCTATGGCATCTTCCGGCGTGCGAATATCGCCATTGCCGACCACTGGAATCTTCACCGCATCTTTTACCGCAGCTATCCACTCCCAGCGCGCATTGCCGCTGTAACCCTGCTCGCGCGTTCGGGCATGCAGCGCCACGCCGTTCAGGCCGCAGTCCTCAGCCATTTTGGCCAGCGGAACGCACACGATATTCTCGTCATCCCAGCCCAGCCGGAACTTCACCGTGAAAGGAATCTTCACCGCGCCCCGCACCGACTCAAAAATCGTCTTGATGACTGGCAGGTCTTTCAGTAAACCTGACCCGCCATTGCACTTCACCACGCGCTTTGCCGGACAGCCCAGATTAAGATCGACCAGATCAAAGCCGGCATCTTCCACGATCTTGGCCGACTCAGCCAGCGTATATGGATCACTGCCAAAAAGCTGCGCGGAAATAGGATGTTCATCTTCGTAAAACGTAAGATAACGTTTGCGCTTGGATTCGCGCGTGCGGAAAAGCCCGTCAGCCGACGTGAATTCGGTCATCAATAGCCCACAGGCGCTTTTTTCGAAAACCGCCGAGCGGCTCTGCTCGTGACCATCGGAATTCTGCACCTGATGCAGCTCTGACGTGACAATATCGCCGTCAGCGGCCTCCGGGACCGCCATTACATCCTGTGGGCTACGCACAAAGCTGGCATTGCGAATAAAGCGACGGAACACCGTGTCCGTCACGCCGGCCATGGGGGCAAGAATTGTTGCCGGAGCAATGCGCACATTGCCTATCTGAAGAGACTCCGGCACCTGCGCCCCTTGCGGTGCAACGGTGGCATTGGCCGGATTTTCCCAGAATTTCTTCATAGGTTCTTTATCCCGAGCAGGGCGAGGGATCCCTATTGCTTTGATGGTGCCTCAGCTAAACAACGCAATCAAGCACCAAACCGTCGCAAGCCCAAAAATGCGCCAAGATGAAAGGGGTCTCTCGCTGCGCTCGAGATTTACCTCCAAAAACAAAGCCTCCGCCGCGGCGGAGGCCTCAATCAAACTTGCGGCCTTATTGCTTGGCCTCTGCGATCTTGGCTGCCTGGGCCTTGCCGGCATCGGACTTCGCATACTTGCGGCGGAAGCGCTCGACGCGTCCGGCGGTGTCCACCAGCTTCTGCTTGCCAGTAAAGAACGGATGGCAGTTCGAGCAGATTTCCAGGTTGATGGCGCCCTTGTGCGTTGACCGGGTGGTAAATGTGTTTCCGCATGCGCAGTGCACGCGCACTTCTTCATACTTGGGATGGATCGCTGCCTTCATTGCCTCTGATACCTTTCGCGGTAAAGCCTTATTTTACCTGAAATTAGCTGATTTTGGCTAGATATGCCGACCTTCTTTGATGATGATCAGCGGTCAAATGATTCAAACTGAAGCAAAACCTGTGGCATATTCAGTCGATAATCGTGACACGCCGAGAACGCCCATCAAAAGTGATGTTCCAGTTCCTAAGGATGTCTCTGCCAATCAAACATGCGTAGCTTGGCTCCCTTGCGAAGGTACCCGAAACGATGCGAATGGGATCAAAGGAGCGTAGATCGGTGCCGGGAAAGCTTATGGCGCCGGCATGTTCCACGCCGAGATGAGTGGCGCCAATTGCTGCTATTTTGGCTCCTTCCCCAGTCTGAAAGAGCTTGCAATAGTTCGCATATGTCTTGCTGATTACTGTGATCGATGCACCGGTATCCAAGAGTGCCTTAATCTTTACAGGTTTTGGATATTCAAGTCCGACAGGGTTCCCTTCCTCCATTACCTCAATAACGTCACGTGAATTCGTTACAATCACGTCAATGCAGGGACCTGGATCGGCAAGATCGAAGGGATTCCAAGAGAGTTCCATGCGAGCCATACTTAGGAGATGAAGTACACAGGCTCAATTTTCCAAATCTGCTTTACCAGAAAATTTCGTTGAGCACCGAATCGATTCAAACCAGCTCTTAACGCCTCGCCATACGTGCTGAAAAATCCTTCCACGATGACATCGTCTTGAATGACCACGTACTCGCCGGGATGGGAGCGTGACCAGTTCTTACGGTGTTTTTCGAATACCGTAAGTTCCCTCGAAAATAGCTCGGCAGTCGCCATCTGTCGCTCCAAAAAGCTTATTACAACTATATGTGGCCATCCGCTGATACCATATCCAACATCTAGATAGTAACGGTAAAACGCGGCAATGTCAAGCATAAAAAATATAAGTAAGTATTTCGATTAGAGTAATATAACTGTGTTATTACTAAAACGGTAAAGGACGGCATATCAGATAGAAAAGCGCACATCCTGAGTGTGGACGCATCTTACCGTATAACTCTTCCCCCGCCCCTTGCAGCGCGAGTGTCATGGATGACTGGTGCTCAGGCCCTCAATGGCTGGCTGCTTGTCGGGAGCGCGGACAGGTGCCGAATACTCTCAAGTAGTGAATTGGACAGTGATCCTGAGCTGCACAAACTTCAGTCGACCATAACAGATGAAATCAATGTATCGAGCGATAGTGTCTTGGATTTCCGCGAGGCAAGCATAGCAGCACTACCCCTCCGATTGGTTTCTATAGCGATCAATCGGTATGGCTCCGGGTGGCGCTTAGTGATCCCCCAAATCGTTGCAGTCTCCATGAGAATTCGGCCGGCGCAAAGCGATCTCGCAGCTTTATTTCTAGACGGACATATCGAAATCTGGACGATTGAGATACTCCGAACTGCGTTCGATTACTCACTGTCCCAGCTCCTCTAGGAATTCGCATTCGAAATATGACGCTATTCTTAATCTCCAATGGCGTAAAATCGATTATTTAGCTTAGTCATTCAGCCCAGCTCAGGAGCCCTTGCCTTATGATCCGCAATGACATCCTTCAGAAGTTCCCTGACCTCTTCGGCGCCAAAAAAGTAAATGGCCGCGACGTCAACGTCCAGGAAACCATCACCACGCTCACCCGCGAGCTGCGGCCGGAGATCGCCGCTGCATTGACCGCGCGCCGCCAGCTTCTTGAATCGCCCGCGCCGGTGCGCGAAAAATACGGCTGGCCTAAGTGGGACGAGAAGTTTGAAGATCCAATCAAGGGTGGCACGTGGACGTATCGCCAGATCGTGCAAGGGCTCATCGATAACTTCCTGGGACGTGAAAGCGAATGGCGCTGGCGGCTGAATGACGAAGTCCCGATCCCCAAAGATGCTCATCCACTCAAGAACCCCGGCCTGGAGCTCACCGGCCCGTGGCACCCGCTGGATATGGCCTTCAACGCGCTCAACAGCCCCGCTCCCATGAACATGCCGGATTTTGAAGACGCCTCCCCCACACATTTTTTGCCTGACGGCACGCCCAGCAACGTGCCTGTGGGCGTTTTCGCCGCGTTGCAAAACGCTAAAGAGATTTTTGCCGGCGGCTGGACCGGCAAACCATACGAAGTAGTGAAAAAAGGCAAGACGCGCTCGTATAACATCACCAAGCCTCCGGCGCAGTGGCCCACGCGCTTTGGCCGTCCCCCGGGACTGCACATCAATTACGATCACGTCACAGTCGATGGCCGCCCCGCGCCAGCAACCATTGTCGTCACCACGCTCTGGGCTTTCAACAATTATGACTCGCTCAAGAACGCGGGCAGCGGCGTCTATTTCTACATTCCCAAACTGCAGACGCCCAAAGAAGCGCTGATCGTGGAAAAAATTCTTTCGCGGCTAGAAAGCATGATCGACATTCCCGCGGGCTCCATCAAGATCAAGATGCTCTATGAAGAAGGCAACGCCGGCCGCACACTGCCCGCTATTGCATGGACGCTGCGCCGCCGCCTGCTGGGCACCAACGTTGGGCGTTGGGACTACCTGGGCAGCCTGATCGAAATATGGAAGGACGACCCCAAGGGCGTTTATCCCGATCCGCAATCCATCGGCATGTCATCGCCCAACATGATTGCCTACCAGCGCTTCAACGCGCTCATGATGTTGATGGCAGGCATGAAGAATGGCGAACTGGAAAATGCCGCCCCTATCGGCGGCATGGCCGCGGTGATGATTTACCAGGCTAGCGATCCTTACGGACGCTCCCGCTATAATCCGCTGGCGTTGCGCGCCATGGTGATCGACAAGCTGCGTGAACGCATGCTCGGCCTGATCTTTGTTCCCGACGAGCCGTTGGCAAATAATCAGCAACCCACGCTTGATGACATCCTGGCCAAGCGAGTGAAAGGCCATCTCTATGATTGCTACCGGCAGAGCTGGGTCGCCAGCCCGGAAAAAGATTACGTGGCTGCAGGCAATGCGCCATTGCAGGCCAAGGTCGAGCAGCTTCAGGCCATCATTGACGCGCCCAAAGAAACCACCAAAGTAAAAGAGCAGGCTGTACCTACCGCCACCAGCGGCCTGAGTGATGCTGAGCGGAGCGTGCTTGAGTCGCGCGGCCTGGTGAATCTGCAAGGCAAGATCACACCGCAGGTCATCACCAAAGAGTCGCTGGACACGCCTGACAAACTTCTCTCGCCTGAGCGCTGGGAAGCCATCTACGGCATTCCCAAGGGCGACATCACTATTGAGCGCATTCAGCATGCGTTTTATATGGCCGCGAACTACGGCTTCCAGCTCCTCAATGGCAACTTTGCCGCCGCCATTGACGATTACGAACTCAAGCTGCGCTTCATGAATGACCTGGCCACTTACCGGATCGACGTCTCATGGCTCTGGACTCTGCTGCGCCATCAGGCCGTCATCACCAAAGATGGCTACCTCAAGCGCCCGGCGATGACCGAAGATGGTGTTGAGCCGGCAGAGAATGCCGATCACGTAAAGGCTGGCACGCGCTTTACCAAAGACCTCTTCGACAAAGTCTGGAAATATCACAATGAGTGGACACAAGCATTCTTTGCCGAACAGGACCGCCGGGGCGAGCGTGGCCGCTTTGACCGCGAGAAAGCCAACCTGATCATGGACATGCTGATGAAGCAGCTGCCCTCTCCGCGATACATCCAGCACAGCGCGCGCGTGCTTTTCGTGGTTGGCCAGGCCAATAAGCAGGAAGGCAAGCAAATGCTGGAAGCTATCTTTGACCTCACGCGTGAAGAGGCCGTTAAGCGCGTCCAGGCTGGCGCCCTGAGCCCCGCGGCCCTGGCGGCACATGATTACGTGTTTGACATCTTCCCTGAAGGCGGAAAGCAGTTAGCGCCTTCAAAGGAGAATGCAGCGGACTAAAATACCGCCCCACGTCATGCATCGCAACGCGATTGCTTCTGATCTGCGCGTAACTATAAAAACAACGTCATCTCGAGGGCCGTAAGCGAACGCAAGCTCTCTTCATTGCGTGAGCAGGCCCGAGAGATCTTTTGTTTGAGTTTGCAATACAAAGCTCGCCCATTTAGGGTGCATCGCCTGTGTAAATCCTGTGCACAAGTAGAATTCTCTCTCCAGGGAAGCTCACCTCACCTGTGCTAAAAGTGGTATTTTCTTAGCAGAGATATTCTTTTCGATCATGGCTACTCAGCATCAATCGCAGCCCCTGGCGGCCTGCCCTGTATGTGACGGCACTGGCTGGAAGCAAGTTACTGTAGCCGGCAAAGCCAGCCGCATGACGCGCTGTGATTGCCGCATCTCCGCGCGCAACCAGCAGCTGCTGGAAAGAGCCGGCATCCCTGCACGCTATAAGAACTGCACGCTGGCCAGTTTCAACCTGGAGCTGCATGAAATTTCTCTCTCGGTCAGGAATGCCCATCGTGACGCGCAGCGCTTTGTGCAGGAGTATCCGCTGGAAAAACAGGGCATGCTGCTGATCGGATCCATCGGCGTAGGCAAGACTCACCTGGCTGTCGGAATGATTCAGGCCTTGATGCAGGATAAGGGCGTGCCCTGCCGCTTCTGCGACTATCGCGAGCTGCTCAAGGAAATCCAAAATTCTTACAATCCGGCAGTCCAGGCCACGGAGTTGGAAATCCTGCGCCCCATCCTTGAAGCCGAAGTGCTGGTGCTGGACGAACTGGGCGCGGTGAAATCTTCTGAATGGGTGTGGGACACGGTAAGCTATATCCTGAACAGCCGCTATAACGAGAAGAAAACCACCATCATCACTACAAATTTCCCAGATGGTCCGTCCGGCAAGGCTGAGAAAGAAATCTCCCGCCTCAAAAAGTCTCGAGAAGAAGAAGACGCTCGCTCCGCCTCGCGCGAGGAAACACTGGGTGACCGCATCACTGACCGCATGCGCTCACGCCTGCATGATATGTGTCGCGTCCGTACCCTGAAGGGCCCAGACTTCAGGACGCTTCACAAAACCAGAGCCTAGACTGGTTCTCCGTTTTCTCCTTCACTGAGATGCCTGTCGCTTACTTCTTCTAAGAATATAAAGACTTATATCTATATAAATACAGTAGTAGTAGCAGATGCCTGTGGAAGGTTCGGATATCGTGCCAACAGCAATGAATACAGTCGATGATGACTCCACAGGCTGTGAAGAAGCGGTCTCACGATCCGATGACCGTGTGAGAAAAATGACGGAGCAAACGAGAGGACCTTCGCTTTCCAACCAAATCCACATTGCGAACCAAGAGTCCAAGAGGAAGCCGTGGAAATCACGACCAGTACATCAACTTAGCCTGCAACGACGGCCAGAAAACAGTGGAGCGTTTTCCGCAACTCCAGGAATCCTGTTCTGGAAAACCAGAAAACAAATATCCCTGCCATTTACATTCCTGATGCGCACCAGCATTGCCCTGTGCCAGACTGAAGAGGTCAATGTAGTTTTGTGAGCAGGTCCTGAAACATTGCTGGCGCATTCCATCCCGTTTTTGCCCGACCACGCTGCGGACTTCTTCGCCCAATTCCCCGCAGCACCGGCGGTCTTTGCCCTGCGTGGAGCGGATGAGACTGCCGAGCCGTACGTCAGCAAGACGGCCAATCTAAGAAAGAGGCTACAACGGCTGCTGGCACCAGCAGAGTCACAATCCAAGCGGCTGAACCTGCGCGAGCGCACGGCCACCATTGAATATTCGCTTACCGGGTCAGACTTTGAGTCCGTTCTGCTGCTCTATCAAACCTTGCGGCGGGAGTTTCCGGAGACCTACCAGAAGCGCCTGCGTTTGCGACCCGCGCCGGTGGTCCGCTTAAATCTGCAAAACGAATATCCGCGTGCTTATGTCACCACGCGCATCGGCAAAATGGGTGGCCGATCTCTTTACTATGGCCCGTTCCGCTCGCGTGCCCTGGCAGATAAATTTCTCAACGATTCGCTTGACTTGTTCAAGATGCGGCGCTGCACCTTTGATCTGAATCCCGATCCCAGCTTTCCCGGCTGTGTTTACTCAGAGATGAAGATGTGCCTGGCTCCATGCTTCAAAGGCTGTACCGACGAAGCCTATGCCGCTGAAGTTGCGCGGGTGCAGCAGTATTTTGATTCCGGAGGCCAGTCCTTACTGCGGGAGTTGGAAGCGCAGCGGGAGCGTCTTTCGGCTGATCTGGACTTTGAAGCCGCCGCAGCGCTGCATGCTAAAGTCGCCAAGATTAAAGGCATTCTTTCCGCATGTGATGACATCTGCGGACGCCTGGATCGTTTGAACGCCGTGATCGTGCAACCATCGGCTGAAGCAAAGTCCGTTTCATTGTTTCGCTTCTATGGCGGCGAGTTGGTTGGCCCTGTGCCTTTAGTGATGGAGTCAGAAGCCGTTGTTGCAGAAAACATTGCTTCAGAAAATTTGAGAGCAGAAAACATCGGATCGGAAACCATGCCGTCAGACGATCAAGCACAGCCCAGTCAAAATCCCGCGAGCCGGCTGCCTGAGACACATGCAGACGCGATCTCCACGAAAAACCTGGATAGCAAAATCCACGCCGCGCTGGAGTCGCTGATTTCCAGCGGCAGCCATTCGGCCCAGCGCTTCAGCGAAGAGCTGGCCATTCTTAAACGCTGGTACTATCGCACACACAAAGTTGGAGAAATATTGTTTGCCAATGATTCCGGTGAACTGCCTCTGCGCAGAATTGCGCGCGGAGCAACCAGGGTTTATCGCGGAGAGAAAGAAGCGCTGGCCTTGCCGCCGATAGAAGAACAGCAGCCATCATGAAATCTAACTGTCAAACCCCATGCGCCTTGGCTGAACTCTTCCTGTAAATCACCTTGATCGCCTCACGCCAGCGTTCGTCCACGCCGATCAGCGACCATTCAATAGAAGGCGAAAAGTAACGCAGCACCGTGTCCGTGGCAGGATGCACTCTTAGTGACGGTGCGATAAGCATCAGCAATGGTGGCCGGGGCGAGAGCTGAAGGCCGGGGAAATATCCATATTGCTGGAACTCACCGCGGCTGTGATGCCACAGAACGCGAGCCCAATAGTCCAGGCCCTGCAGCGGCAGATGCATGTCTTCGTCGGCCTTTAATTCCAGAACTGCAAGCCGCGCATCGCGAGTGCAGGTCAGCACGTCAATCATCGCGCGGTCGGAAGCGGAAAATGCCGGTACCTGCGAATAGACATGCGCGGGATCCAGGCTGGAATCGACTGCGGCAACGTTTTTGAAGATCAAAGACTCCAGCCAGCGCTCG
The DNA here is from genome assembly GCA_049802955.1 of Candidatus Angelobacter sp. Lineage (GTDB taxonomy): Bacteria > Acidobacteriota > Terriglobia > Terriglobales > Acidobacteriaceae > Angelobacter. The sequence continues at coordinate 2,619 of JBARNL010000431.1, read as the reverse complement.
GGATACATACGCCACAACGGATCACGGCGGTCGCCATGGATACTGCGGGCTTCCACGACTGTCTTTATAAATTCCGCGAACGCCGGCTCGGTTTCGTGGTTAAGACGCGTCTCATATCCCGGCGGGCCAAAGATTACTTCTTCCGTCACCTGAAATCTTCCCGGCGCATTGGCCAGCCTCGCTCGCGCAAGCTCCAATCCGTGAAGACGAAAAGACAGCTCGGTCGCAGTAATTACAGCGACTTCCGCCTGCGGCGCCAGCGCCATGATCTTGCTTACGGTTGCGGCAAAGCGTGAGCGCACTTGGGCCGAATCCGGCAGGCGCACAAGGCGAGTCTGTATGTTGCCGTGGTCAGAAAGGTCGACCTGAATTGAAGATTCGTCGCGCTCGTCGAATTCAAACAGCTGAAACTTTGCGGCTGCGTGATTGAGATGCGCCAACCGAATCTGCACCGTCGCTGAAGTCTTCAGTGGAACGTAGAGCCGCAAGCCTTCTACCACGGAGTGTCCGGCTTCTCGCTGACGGCATGCATCCAGCCAGAGCAGGCCAAACGTAAGCGCCGCATCGATTGATGCTTGGGTTTCCTGCTGGTTCACGCCCATAACCGCGAAGGCGCTGCGGCCTTTACGCACCAGACCGCGCGCGTACACCGGAGAAAAGCTGCGTTCAAGATCCATGGAAGTGGAAAGCCTGGTCTTATCCAGCGCCCAGCCCGGCATCTCGCGGCGTAAAGCGCGTTCCAGAAGCCGTGCATAGCGGCTGCGCGCGGCCTTCTGAACGGTTGGCGCGCGGAGATCGCGGTCGCGGCATATCTCCATCTTGATAGGGCGTGCATGCCCGAAGCGCCGCACGATCAAAGTCAACGTGCCACTTTTCAAGTCGGCTTCAAGCACGTGGCGAACGATGTTGCGCTCCGGCGACCACAAGTGCAGCAGACACCGCTCTCTCTCGGATGACAACGAGTATTGCGCTGTCTCCAAATCGAAGAGCACTTGCCCATCTTCCAGGACCACAGCACTGCGGGAAGCAGCTAAAAATTCCTGAAGTGAACGTGCGAGCAGGTCGGGTGTCATTCAAGTCTCTCTACAGCTTCAATATGCTACTTTGTCCGGCTTGGATTTCCATGCCTGAAATGGCGCCAGTGCCTGTTTATGCTGAAGCTGTGAAATGGGCAACTGCTGTTTTTGGTAGGGCAGGCAGATTTGCACTTTGATGAATGAATCATCAAAGCCGGCGTCTGCGGCAGCGGCGGCTGTCGCGGCGAAGTACACATGCGCGGGTCGGGACCAGTAGATTGCTCCCAGGCACATGGGACAGGGTTCGCAGCTGCAATAAATCTCGCATCCTGTAAGCTCGAAATGGTTTAATACACCGCAGGCGGCGCGTATGGCCACAACTTCAGCATGGGCCGTGGGGTCAAGAGTTGCCGTAACCCGATTCACGCCCGTGGCAATGATCTCGCCATCCTTCACCACCATCGCGGCAAAAGGGCCGCCTCCATTGTGCGTTACATTCTCCAGCGCCAACTGAATCGTTTTATGGATGAGCTCGTTTCGGTCCATTCCTGCTCCCCGTGGTCTTTGGCAATCTAAATTCCCGGATAAATCATGCGTTCGGAGTGCTGCCTTGGTTTCAGGCTTTCGTCCAGATAAGCCAGATAACCGCACAGCAGGCGATAGGTGTCGTAATAATTGTTGGGGCGGAATTGCGTGGTCGCGCCGGTCGTAACGTTCTGCTGCGTAAGCGAATGTATTGTTATCTGCGGGATGTGGCGGGCCGCAAAGGGATCGGAATCCGTGGCGCCAGCGGCTGCTATATCGATCTGGCTGGCCGGGAGCTTCAATGCATACACCATCACCATAAGGGAATGGACCAGGTTTTTATCGGAATGCGCGCTCCAGACTTTTGTCGGAGAAAGCCCAAGCGCATCCACATTGACCATCGCTTCAACGCGATCCAGTTGCTTACGGGCCATGTGGTTGACGAAAACCTCAGCGCCTACAGGATTAGAGCCGCTATCCGCAAATGCCACAAAAACAAAACTGTGGCTGCGCTTTCTGGTTCGCAGACTCTGGTAAAGAGCCGGAAGGATTGCAGCTCCGCTCCAGTTGTCCAGCGGGCGTTGCGCGGAGGAATTGCGGTCGTAGTGAGCGCCCACAATCACCGTATCGCCTTCTTCGGCGCCCAGCCAACAGATGATGTTCGGACTATCAACGCCGTCGACCTTCTGCTCCATCAGCGAATTTCCATTGCAACCGGCATCGCTGAAGAGCTCTTTTAATTTCAACGCGCGCGCCGCATTGGTCTCTGGAATCGCCTTCATGCGTTCCAGCACCGCGGCCTTGTCCGCCGGAGCGAATTGGACTCTCTGCGCCGGAGAGGATCCGCATAAGATAAGGACCAGGAGTTGATAGATCAGAGCCTTCCTGCGCATGGTCAGGCTATCTTACACGGCGGATGCGAGACACGCTGGCAAACCCCAATGCCCGATAGTCGTCAGATGAAGCCTATCAGCGTAAGGCACAAAACAGTAGAATTAGGAAATCAAGCATGTTTATTGACGAAGCGATTATCAGGATCAAAGGCGGCGACGGCGGCAACGGATGTATGGCATTTCGC
>JBARNL010000430.1:0-4688 GCA_049802955.1 Candidatus Angelobacter sp. | reverse complement strand
TCGGACCGGGCGCCTGCCAATTGCGGATCTTGCATGAGCAAGTCCATGGCGTGGCGAGCCCGCGCCGCAGAAAGGCCTATGTCGTCGTCATATACCGACGCGGTACGGCGGTCGAGTACCTCGTTTTTGGTGTAACCAACAAACCGCAGCCGCGCGTTGGTGCGATCCGCGATTTCTGTAAGTGCGCGATGCAGATTCGCCGCGTAGTCCGGCGGAATGACCAACTGGCCATTCTCGAGCTTGAGATCCGGGATGCTGCCCCAGGCAGGATCGTAAACCCTTGTTACCGTTTCCTCAATATCGTTCGGGCACAATTGCGGCGTGTCCGGTAAGTCCTGAAGCGGATCGTCGTACCAGAATTCCACTTCGATGCGACGATTGATGGTCCGTCCTTGCACGGTGGCGTTGGAGGCAAGCGGGTGAGAGGCCCCGCGACCGTCGCTCTCGATGGCCGAAGCAGGCAATCCCAGATTTTTTTGCACCGCCAACGCAACTCGTTGCGCCCTTGCCTTCGACAACGACAATTGGTTACCGTAAATGGTTTCATCGCGGCCGGTCAGCGGCGCATCGTCTGTGTAGCCGATGAACCGGATCGTCACGCCCTGCTTATCGCGCAAATTATTGAGCGCCTGCTGGACCTGTTTGGTAAAAGCGTCGGGAATGGATATGTTCTCGTTCTCGTACCGCAGCGGCATGACGAGGTTCTTGACGCGCATCCGCGGCGTCTGGCCTTCCTTGTATCGCATCTTGCAAACGTCCTCTACCCGGCAGACCTTGACGCGCTTGATGTCATCGGACCGGTTCGAGTCGAGCGACCATTGCTTCATTGTCTGGTCGCTGGACAAATGCCGCTCCACCGGCTGCGTCGGCTTGGCCGTGTTGACCTGGCCGATGCCCACCGGAGCCGCCGCAATTAGGAATCCGGCAATCAGTAGTAGATGGCGTTGCATGCTCATACCGTTCACCTACTCCCCGGAACACGCAGGTCAGACCGTTTAGGCGGTGCGCCGCGCCGCCAGAAGACTTCAGGCTCAATAGTCAGCATGTAGAGGTCTTTGTCTGCATCCCATGCTTCGGTCAATTGGCGCTTTACGGCTTGCATGCGCCGTTCGACGAGAGCCGCATCCTCGGTATCGGCGACGTAGGAGAGGCGCAGCACCGAAGGCGCTTTGCGCAATTCGCCAAGGAGCACGTCAACGCGCGGCTTCCATTGCGTGCGGATTTCCGTCTTGCCCGGCTCGAACGCCGCATCCGATAGGTCAATCGCCACAACGCGATAAATGGATGCACCGAAATCAAATTTCAGGGCTTTGCCCGCCGTGGCGTGTTTGATCTGCATCAGGTCAGTCGACATCCGGAAGCCGCTGGGAAGGGTTCTGTCGTCGAGCTTCAGCACGAAATTGCTGCCGCGGATTTCGTTCGGCACAATCGCGCAGGTGATGTGGAATCGCCCGTACTGATCGGTCTTTGCTACCAGACCTTGTGCCGTCACCACGCGTACTCCCGGCAGACCATTCTCGCCAGGATCCTGGCGGCCGTTTCGATTCATGTCGTCAAAGACCTTGCCAAAGACGTCTGTGCAGTCGAACGTCTGATCCGGGATCACACGAACCGTTGCGGTCGCCTCACCGGACATGGGCTGGCCTGTCCCGCCCTGGAAGACCTGCGCACGGTTGGTGAACTCTCCTTCGCCAACACCGGCGCCAACTGCGAGCAAAAGCGTGATCACGGGGTGGTCGTCGCTATCGAAGCTGATACCGTTCCACGCGAGCTGGCCGGCGGTGACCGTGGGCTCTGTGGCCACACCATTCAGGCGTGCGGACCCTTTGATGTAGCGGAAGCCCGCCGGATAGCGATCCACAACCTGCACACCTTGCGGGGACAAGCCTGACGCACTACCGATCGTGATGGTGTACGGTACCAGTTGCCCGCGAGTGACGTTGAGCAACGGCGTCGTTTTAGTAATCGAGACGGATCCCGCGATCTTCTGGTCGACCGGTATGTGGTTGTTGTAAATCTGGTTCGAGCCGGGCACGGCAGTCCCATCCAGGGTGAGATTCAGGTAGTACGCAGTCCCAGTGCTGCGCGGAGCCACAGAGGGCGGCGGCGCGAACTCCGATCCCTGTGCTTCGCAAAACGGGACGGCGGGCGACGCATCCTGCAGACTACCCGGACAGGCAAGTACCGAAAAAGGCGCGGTCGCCGCATCCGAAGTCGCAGGAATGTTCTTCGACTCACCGGCGACATAGATCCCCGCCGGCGCGGTCACCTGGATGAGGTAGCTGCTGCCGGCGGGGCAGGCAGGATCTGAGAAGTTGAGGTCGAAACGGTAATAGCCGCCCGCCTGTGTAATCTGGCCCTGCTGAGCCGTATCGTCAAAGCAACTTGCTGGGAGAGGAGTGCCGGCTCTCAGTAAGTTGAGCGTAGCTCCCGGAATCGGAGCACGCGTCAACGAGTTGTACACTACGCCATTTGGTCCGATTGGCAGATTCAGATTCTGGACGTTGTTATTAGAGGGCACGGTGATGCCGGTGATCCGCTGCAGGCTGTTGGTAAAGACTGAGTCCGCTATGCCGAGCTTTGCAGTGTTTGGGCCAGCGCCGGGCGCGGAGAATCGCAGCTCGTACCGGTTTGAAGTCCCGTCGGTCGGTGCCACGTTAATTAGGCGATAAACGCCGTTGGCATCCGTAATAACGGACTGCAACTGGACGCCATTCAGAAAGAGCGCGACCGTCCACCCTACCAGACGGGGCTCATCAATATCAGGTACCTTGTTGAAATTGGCATCGAGCCAGGCTGTGCCGTTCAAAGTCCCGGCGCCGGGAGGAGGAGCTCCTGCGATCGTGATGGAAGCGCTGGCGCTGGCAGTTTCTGTCGGGGTATTCCATGTTACCAAACCAGTGTTCGTGAGAGTGGTGCCGGCGGGAATTCCCGCAGCAATCTGCGAGCGGAAGCGCAAGTCAATGGACTGCCCGGGCTGCAACGGACCGTTGGGCGTGGAAAAGTCTGCTGTTATTACTGACCCCACTACAGTGACGCCGGTCGTTGCGCCGTTCATCGTCGGCGCTGGGTTTACGAGCGTAAGACGACCTACACCCGCGCTGTTGAGATCGTCAGTGATTACGACCGAAGAGGCCTGGAAGTTTGGGGGATTGTTCGAAGGATTGTTTACGTGCACCAGGTAGTCAAGCTGCGCGCCCGGCAGCGCAGGGCCGCCACCCACAACTGTGACTTGCTTGGTAATTGCCAACCCTGGGATCACTACCGCTACGATCTTGGTAAGGTTCCCACCCTCAAGGCTGAAAAACGCATTGCTGCCCGGTGCAATGCCACCGTTGCCGAAATTGACGATCCCACTGTTCGCGTTAAATAGTGTGTAGTTGATTCCCGCGGGACCATAACGGTGCGGGTCGGTTGCGATTGCGCAATTGGGGTTCGGCCCAAGAGCACTAAATGTCCATCCCGGGAGGCCACAAACTCCATCGTCCTCAAGACCAAAAATAGGGACGGTTGCGCTGGTGAGTTGCACGGCGGTGATAACTTTACTGGTGTTATTCACGACACCAATCAGGTTGTCGTCAAGGCCTTGATCGTAAGAAGGAGCAGGATTGGGAAAAGTTGTTGTGATTGACCCGTCTGCGTTCAGCGTGATTAAGATGGTGCAACCTTCATTGGCGCGTCCGTCTTGATTCGCGAGATAGGTGGGACTAACACCCAGTCCCCCACCGGCATCGCCGCCGGTGATAATGGTGCACGTCTGCGTCTGGGCAAACGCAGAGTTCGATCCCATCATCAGCATGATGATGCCGAAAACAAGTAAGTAAAAGCGGGGCCTGAGGCGTGGCTTGTTGGGCAGGATTGTGATCCAGTTGCCGTGCCGCCTCGCGTTGTTCGTGTTCGGGGAAATCATCTATGCCCTCGCTCCACTCACTAAAATGATTTTCGGGACCGAGGCAGCCACGGTGTGGACTGAATTTCGGCGGTCCCGCCGTCCTGGGGCTTGCGCCCGTTAGACCGGTGACTTTGCGTCGCCATCTTTCGATGGTTTTGCCTTTATCAAAATTGCGTCGAGGGTCGACTGATAAAATTCTCGAGTTGCTCTAAAACCTCCTGGCCATCCGTAATGCTTTCAAGCTTCTGCCGCCGGCCCTCATGTCGCCGGCAGGAAATCTATCGGGTACACAATCGTCACGGCCTGCACGCCTTCCTTCGCGCCGAAATTGATCGTCTTGACGCGGTTCACTACCTGAGTGACGAGATCCGGCGAATCCATGTCAGTCGATTGCAGTTGGCACATTGAAACGGAGCCGTCCGGCTCAATCGTCAGGCGCAGCACCATCTTGCCCTGCAACGTCGGATTGATGCGCAGTGTCCGGTTGTAATCCCGGTAGAAAGCAGACTTATAACGATCAAACACAATCTGTATTTCTTCATCAGTGCGGGAAGCCCCTGGGCCGCTGTGGGCCTTGGGTCGGCCGTCGTAGCCGCCAATTCCTGCGATCGAACTTTTCGCGCGGGCCACCTGGACACCGGGCCCGCCCATGCCGCCGCCACCACCGCCTCTGCCGCCACCACCACCCACATTGCGGCTCAAGGAGCCGGCGTCAATACCACCACTTGATCCCGGCGTATTGGTCGTCAACAAAGAGTGCGATGATGCCTGGCCCACTTCGTCGGCGGCAGCGTAA
>JBARNL010000429.1:0-1682 GCA_049802955.1 Candidatus Angelobacter sp. | reverse complement strand
GTATTCGATTGCCCGCGTTGGCTCTGAGAACGTTGGGGGAGACCGGCGTCTATTGCGATCCTTCCGTCTCGATTGAGTATCGGCCTTTGGCAAAGCTGTACGTCCTCCGGGGCCGCGAATGCGGCGGGGCCGCCGGCGACATCGGCGCGTATTGCGGATTTGTCGATGCAAGCGGCGAGGCTCTGCCGTGGCTCAGCCGCGTCCACACAGTAGGGCGCAATGGACTTCATGCTGTTGTCACTGCGCCGGAATTGGTACGCCTCCACACGTTTCGTAGCGAGCAGACCTGTGAACTTCTTGTTACCCGGCACCAGTTGAAATTCGAGGCCGAGAGCAAGCGCCCCATACTTGAAAACACCGTTCTGTTCCATGGCCTGCAAGGAATGCTGCCTATGGAATCGAGTGCTCAAGAGCACCATCATCCGAGCCAGATGTTGCCAGTCTTCCACACGCGGAGTGGAGAAGAATTGCCGATCCCGGATGCCCTTCGTGATGCGGTTATCCGCACGGTCGCGGGGGCTCGCTGTTCCGGATGCCGTCATTGTCATGTCTTGAAGCCTGGCACGGAACGGACTGGCGCCTCACTTGAGGAGGTTCAACCGTGAGCATAGATGCCAACCGTATTGACCGTGACGGCGATCTGCCCAGCATTGCGGATGTTTTGCACGATCCTGCGGCATCGTTCTGGCTGAAGGCAGCATTGAGAACTGCGCTGGAGCGCGATCCAGTGGATGTCACCAATGACGCCGAAATACTTTTACGTCTGATGGAGGCCAGGCTGCGCGCGTTACTCAAACAGCCACAGACTTAGGCCGATACAAGCCAAGCAGTCCACTCTTTCACCCCTTCGACAGGAGAATTTTCGATGGAAACAGCCTACCCGGTCACCAACGTTCCGATCATGTTGATTGACCCAAGTCCATTCAACCCACGCAAGACCTTCAACGAGAAGGAACTGGAAGAACTTGCCGCCAGCATCCGCAAAGACGGAGTCGTGCAACCGGTCATCGTGCGCCCGCACCCGCAAACCGCAGAACGATTCGAGTTGGTCGCCGGTGAGCGCCGTTGGCTTGGCTCCAAGCGAGCGGAGAAGGATGTCATTCCTTCGATCATCCGTGAACTCACGGACCAGCAGGTCTGGGAAATCCAGATCATCGAAAACGATCAACGCGTCAATCTGCATCCTCTGGAACAGGCTCGGGGTTTTGAGTTTCTGATGAAATCGAGGCCCGAGATTTACACGGTGGAAGAGATTGCCCTGCGAACCGGCCAGGAGCATCGACACGTTCTTCGGCGGCTGCAATTACTCAAGCTCATCCCCGACGCACAGAAACTGTTTGCGGCAGACCGTCTGCCCATCCAGCACGCTTTGGAACTGTCACGGATTCAACCAGAACAGCAAGCGGAAGGACTGGAAGTCTGCTTTCGCGGATTTAAAAGCGCCGATTCCGTCTTGCATGAGAAGTATAGGACCGTTGGCATTGATGTTCGCCAGCTTCGCGACTGGATCACGGACCAGTGCCTTCTGGCACTCAAGGACGCGCCTTTCGATATCCGGGACGAGCAACTGGTGCCGTCTGCCGGAGCTTGCACCAATTGTCCAAAGCGGGCCGGCAATACGCAATTGCTCTTTGATGATATTGCCCCACGGGCCAACACGTGTACCGACCCCGCATGCTTCA
>JBARNL010000428.1:0-2681 GCA_049802955.1 Candidatus Angelobacter sp. | reverse complement strand
GCGCTGACCTGCTCCAGCGCCAGGGCAAATATCCGCCTCCGCCCGGGTTCCCAGCCGAGATTCCCGGCATGGAATTTGCCGGCGAGGTGGCGGAAGTTGGCTCATCTGTTCGCCGATGGAAGCCGGGGCAACGTGTTTTTGGTCTGATTGGCGGCGGAGGACACGCTGAATACATTGTTACCTATGAACATCTGCTGGCGGAGATTCCTGCCAACCTTGATTGGACTCAGGCCGCCGCGGTGCCAGAAGTCTTTATCACCGCGCATGACGCTCTTTGGATCCAGGCTAATCTGCGCCCGGGCGAAAACGTCCTGATCCATGCCGTGGGCAGCGGGGTGGGGCTGGCCGCAGTGCAACTTGCGCGCGCCATCCAGGCGGTCCCGTATGGGACCTCGCGCACGCCCGACAAAATTGAACAGTCAAAACCGCTGGGTCTGGAAAACGGGCTTGTGCTCCGCGATAACTTTGACGATCTGCCGGCCGCCGCGGAAAAATGGACAAGCGGCAAAGGAATCAATGTGCTGCTCGACCTGGTCGGCGGTCCCTATGTAAAAGCCAGCCAGAAGGTGATGGCCCATCAGGGCCGCATGATACTCGTTGGCACTGTCGCTGGTGGCAGCTATGAGCTTGACGCTAGATTTGTGATGAGCAAGCGCCTCCAGATTCGCGGAACCGTCCTGCGCGCGCGGTCGATGGAAGAAAAGATCGCCGCTACCCGCCTCTTCGCCGCTGAAGTAGTGCCGCTGCTCGCTCGCGGCGTTCTCCGCCCCAACGTCGATAGCGTTTTCCCGATGTCGGAAATTGGCAAGGCCCACCAGCGCCTGGAATCCAATGAGACGTTTGGGAAGGTTGTGGTGGTAATGGAGTAGCTTTCCTTCATTAGCCAAACTCTAGCCCAATCTAGAGATCCAAAGCGGTTCAGCTTGTGCAACAGCGAGGGGGAAAGCAGAGTGAGCCACTACATCGGAGCTATTGACCAGGGAACAACGAGCACGCGCTTTATTGTGTTCGACGCCGCGGGAAAGGTCGTCTCCTGCGCGCAGAAGGAACACAGGCAGATTTACCCGCAGCCAGGATGGGTGGAGCATGACGCGGAGGAAATCTGGCAACGGACACAGCAAGTAATGGCGCAGGCCATGGCGGAAGCGCAGCTGAAGGCCGGCGATCTGGCGGCGGTGGGGATCACCAACCAGCGCGAGACAACCGTGCTGTGGAACAAAAAGACCGGCAAGCCGCTGCACAATGCGATTGTGTGGCAGGATACGCGGGTGGCTGAAGAGGTGAGCAGGTTTGCCAGAGAGATAGGCGATGGATTCTTTCGCAGCCGGACAGGATTGCCGCTTTCCACATACTTTAGCGGGCTCAAACTGCGCTGGCTGCTGGAAAATATTTCCGGAGCACGGCGTCAGGCTGATGCCGGCGAGTTACTGTTCGGCAATATTGATTCGTTTCTGCTGTGGAAGCTAACTGGCGGGCCGAATGCCGGAGCTAAAAGCAGCCTGCACGTCACGGACGTGACGAACGCAAGCCGCACGCAGTTGATGAATCTGAAAACGCTGGACTGGGATGACGAACTCTTGCAAGCGTTTGCCATTCCGCGGCAGGTCCTGCCGCAGATTGGATCCAGCAGTGAGGTGTATGGCCGCATTGCGGAAGGACCATTGAAAGGCGTCGCTATTGCGGGAATCCTGGGCGATCAGCAAGCCGCACTGGTGGGACAGACGTGTTTCAGAACTGGCGAAGCCAAAAATACTTACGGCACGGGCTGCTTCCTGCTGATGAATACCGGCGCAAAGCCGACGGAATCGAAACATGGACTGCTTACGACCGTCGCTTACAAGCTGGGTGAGCAGCCGGCACGATATGCCCTGGAGGGCAGCGTTGCAATCGCGGGGGCGCTGGTGCAGTGGCTGCGTGACAATCTGGGATTGATCAAGACCAGCGCTGAGGTGGAAGAACTGGCGCTAACGGTGGAAGATAATGGCGGCGTGTACATGGTCCCGGCATTTTCCGGTCTATATGCGCCATATTGGAAGGCGAATGCGCGCGGTGCGATTGTGGGATTGACGCGCTATGCCAACAAAGGGCACTTGGCGCGGGCGGTGCTGGAAGCCGTGGCGTTCCAGACGCGCGAAGTAGTGGAAGCCATGGAAAAGGATTCCGGCATACGAATGGCAGAATTGCGCGTGGACGGTGGAATGGTGAGCAACAATGTGTTAATGCAGTTTCAAGCCGACATACTGGATCGTGCGGTAGTGTTGCCGACAATCAAGGAAACAACAAGCCTGGGTGCAGCTTACGCGGCCGGATTGGCAGTCGGCTTCTTCAGCAGCGTGGACGCGCTGCGCGGTCAATGGTCGGTGGAGAAGAGATGGAACCCGGCAATGGAGCAAACGCGCCGGGAACAGATGTGCAAGCAGTGGAAGAAGGCGGTTACCAAGACCTTTGATTGGGTGGAACCAGCATGAAGAAATAACTTTTGTGGGATAGCCGCCGCCGCTATCGATCTAAGGAGCCTCTGAACAAGCACTGATTTTAGGTCAGAATCGCGCATCTGGAGAAACGTTTCTCCGTGGATCCGCAATGCTCATAGGGGAAAGGGTTGGTTGGATTGTTTTCAAGTTCTTAGTTTGACCCTTGCCGGTTGGGTAGAGACACTACGCCCCCGCGTACAACAACTT
>JBARNL010000427.1:0-6240 GCA_049802955.1 Candidatus Angelobacter sp. | reverse complement strand
AGCTCAAGTCATGGAGCAGATGGCGCCATTGCCTGCCAGCCTGCATACTCTGGATTTGACAGAGGCTGTCTGGAGCAGCCAACCGGAGAGCAACCCAGAGGCTGCCGGCCTGAAACACACTGCCGGCCTGAAACACACTGCCGGCCAATTAGCCTATGTTCTCTACACCTCTGGTTCCACGGGCAAGCCCAAAGGCGTGATGGTGAGTCACCGCAATCTTGTGAGTTCAACCCTTGCCAGGAAACTGGCTTACGGTGAGTTGGGCCGTTTTTTGCTGCTGTCTTCCGTCTCCTTTGATAGTTCAGTAGCGGGTATTTTTGGAACTCTTCTCCATGGGGGTACGCTAATCATCGCCAGTAATGATGTAATTCACGATCCATTGCGTCTCACCCAGGAGGTCCAACGCCAGGGAGTGGAAAGCCTGCTCTGTATTCCATCCTTATATAAACACTTTTTGGAATATTCCTTTGGTTGCGAAAAGAAGAAGCAGCTTTCCCGGGTCATCGTTGCCGGCGAAGTCTGTCCCCTGGATTTAGTGGCAAAGTCAGCCCGGCAGGAACCCCAGGTTCAGCTATTCAACGAGTACGGACCGAGCGAAGCTACAGTGTGGGCGAGCATGCACCGTTGTGCCCACTTATTAAGCAGGCAATCGGTGCCGATCGGACGGCCGATTGCGAACGCGCGGGTGTACATCCTGGATGCGCAAGAAGAACCAGTTCCGGTTGGAGTAGCGGGGGAGTTGTACATAGGAGGAGCGGGTGTGACCCGGGGATATTTGCGCCGACCGGACCTGACGGCGGAGCGCTTCATGCCTGATCCTTATATAAGACAAGCGGGTGCCCGCATGTACAAAACAGGCGATGTAGGCAGATGGCTGGCAGACGGGAATATTGAATTTCTGGGGCGGAATGACGATCAGGTGAAGATTCGCGGATTCCGTATTGAACTTAGGGAGATTGCAGTGCAGTTGCAGGAGCACCCCGCAGTGGAGGAAGCGGTGGCAATAATGCGGGAAGACACACCTGGAGAGCAGCGTCTGGTCGCTTACTATTCTCCTTCAGCTCTGCACACTTTCCATAGTCCTGAATCCCGGTCCTCCGATTTGCGCTCTTTCCTCTCCGGGCGTTTGCCGGAGTACATGGTACCGGCAGCTTATGTGCGGTTAGAGTCTTTGCCCGTAACGCCCAATGGCAAGCTGGATCGTAAAGCTTTGCCGTCGCCCCAAGGAAATGCGTACGCGGTGCGCAGGTATGTGCCGCCGCAGGGAGACCTTGAAACCGCGCTGGCGGCGATTTGGGCGGAAATGCTCAAACTGGAGCAGGTAGGCCGTTACGATGACTTCTTCGCGTTGGGTGGACAATCATTGCTCGCACTCCGCGTACTGTTCCGCGTGAATGACTGCTTCCAGACGGAACTTTCTGTCTCGATCCTTCTTGAATATTCGGTGCTGATGGAGTTTGCCCAGAAGCTGCGTTCCATTTCCGGGCGTTCCGTGGAGGAATTGGAAAAAATAGCAAGGATTTGGCTTAGGATCCACCGGATGACATCGGAAGAACTCAAAGCCGCTCTTGTTCGCTAGACTGCTTGATTTGGTTTTGATCGATTTGAATTTGCTGATCCACAATCCGGAGGACGGATGCTTGCTCTCGCACAGAATCTTCGATTCGCATTTCGCAGATTAAAAAATAATCCCGGATTCACCGTTGTAGCCGTGCTCACGCTGGCGTTGGGAATCGGCGCGAATACCGCGATGTTCAGCATCGTCAATGCTGTCCTGCTTCGGCCGCTTCCATATCGTGATCCACAAAGGCTCATGTTGCTGGCCGAGCATTGGCCACAGTTCCCCAGGCTGTCACTCTCTTATCTCAATTACAAGGACTGGCGCGATCAAAGCCATTCTTTTGAAGCAGTAGGAGCGGTACGGAACAATCAGATGACGATGACAGGGGGCGCCGAAGCCGAACGGCTGCCCACGCAAAATGTTACCGCCAATCTTTTTGACTTGTTGGGAGTCAAACCGGAATTGGGTCGAGGCTTCTCTGACGCGGAAGATAAGCCGGGTGGGCCTCCTGTGGCGCTCATCAGTCATAGTCTCTGGGAACGGCGTTTTTCGTCTTCTCCCAGTGTGCTGGGCCAGGCCATCACACTGGACAATGAAAGTTATTCCATTATCGGCGTGATGCCGCCGCGGTTTGAGATTCTTCAGCAGGCGGCAGATGTCTTCCTGCCGTTCGAGCCCTGGGCCAGAACGCTGCCGGATGATCGTAGCTGGCACCCCGGAATCTTGCCTATAGCCCGTTTGAAACCGGATGTTTCACTCGAGCAGGCCCGCGCAGAAATAGCCGTTATTGCCAAACGGCTGGAGCAGAAATATCCGGAGAGCAACAACAATGTGACGTCGCTGGTCGATCCCATGCTGGAACAGCTTGTGCAGAACGTTCACACCGCGCTTTGGGTCTTGATCGGCGCAGTGGGAGTTGTCCTCCTGATAGCCTGTGCCAATGTCGCCAATCTTCTGCTCGTCCGCGCCACTGGCCGGCGGCGCGAGATGGCAGTCTGTATCGCTCTGGGGGCCCGGCGCGCCGATATTATTCGCCAGCTATTGACGGAAAGTATCCTGGTGGCCATTGTTGGTGGAATTCTGGGGCTTGCCCTGGCTTGGGCCGCAATACCTCTTTTGGTACGGCTGGCGGGAAACAGCCTTCCACGCAGCAATAGCATTTCCATTGATCTGTGGATACTGGGCTTTACTGCCCTGGTTGCATTTGTTGCCGGTATCCTGTTTGGGCTCGCTCCCGCGCGCCATACATGGAACATTGACCTGCGGGAGACCCTGAATGAGACCAACCGCGGCGGATCTGTCCGCGCGGTTTTGCGTACACGCGCGGCCCTGGTTGTTTCTGAGATCGCTTTGGCAATGTTGCTGCTGGTCGGGGCTGGCCTTCTGTTCAAGAGCTTTGCGCGGCTGTCCCAGGTTTCTCCGGGATTCTCTACAGATCACATCTTGATTGCGAATATAGTGCGTTCCCCTACAGCATACAGTGATCGGAATGTGCGCTTGAACTTTTTTGACCGCCTCTTTGAGCAAGTGTCGGCTTTGCCTGGTGTGCGCTCGGTTGGGGCTGTGTCCGTTCTGCCTGTAACCGGCACCGGCTCGGCTCTGCACTTTAATATTCAGGGTCACCCTCCCCGGTCTCCTGCGGAATACACGATCAGCGGCTATCGTGCGGTCAGTGCAGGTTACTTGAAAACGCTGGGAGTGCCGCTCATCGCCGGCCGATGGGTAGAAGATCGCGATCGCGAAGGAGCTCCCGCGGTCGTGGTAATCAATTCCAGCTTTGCCCGCACATATTTTCCTAACCAGTCGCCGATCGGACAGCACATCCAGATTGGAGCCGTACCTGATCCCAGCGTTCCCTGGATGGAGATTATCGGGATCATTCCGGATATGAAGCAATCGCTGGCCAGTGAATCTTCCTCGGAAATGTACGTCCCTTATCGCCAGGCGGACCAAGTGCTTCCAGTCTTGACGCTGTCCCTGGTTGTGCGCACCGCCGGTGACCCCTTGGCGCAAACCAACTCTATACGCTCGGTGGTACACAATATCGATCCTAATCAGCCGGTTACCGCAATCCGTAGCATGCAAGAGAACGTAGCCCAGTCTGTTTCTGAGCCAAGATTTCGCACCGTTCTGTTATCTGTCTTTGCCGGCATAGCACTGGTGCTTGCGGCAGTCGGGATTTTCGGCGTTATGGCATACTCGGTTGCCCAGCGCACTCGGGAACTCGGGCTACGAATGGCTCTGGGAGCATCGCGCGGCCGGGTCTTGCAACTTGTGCTGATCAATGGCGTGCGGTTGACATTGATGGGCGTAGCGTTTGGACTTGTGGCCACATTCTTCCTGACTCGCTATGTGTCCAGCTTGCTATTCAACGTTCCTGCTTACGATCCCATGACGTTGGTGGGTGTGGTTGCAGCATTGATTGTTATTTCACTCTGCGCTTGTTATCTTCCCGCACGGCGCGCCACATTGGTTGATCCGATTGTGGCCTTGAGAGAAGAGTAACAGGCGGCGCGGAACAGGTTTCATGGAAGCAACCATCTTGATCATCGGCAGCGGATCTTTGGCGCGGGCCATCTCTTATTCTCTGGCTCTATTGCTATCCCGGCCTCATCGCGTAATAGTTTGTGCTCGGTCCAGAGATCAATTGAATGAGATCATCTATGTCTCACGGGCCAACGCTGCAAGCGCGCACTCGCCGGTGAAATTTGACTCCGTGGAATTTGACGCCGAATCAGGTGATGCCGCCAGGCTGCTTTCATCATTACAACCTGACATAGTAGTGAATTGCGCTTCCTATTACTCTCCCTGGGAATGGATTCACCAGCCTTCGTCATGGACGCATGTGCTCCGCAGCGCGGGGTTCGGTTTCACATTACCATTGCAGGCAGCTTTTGCAATTAAATTTGCCAAAGCCGTGGCTGCTCATTCACGGCCAGTGCTTTTTATCAATGGCTGCTATCCGGATGCAGTCAATCCACTCTTGCGTATCCTGGGCCTTCCTGTTTTTTGCGGCATCGGTAATATTGCTCTTGTGGCAACAAGCTTGCGGGCTTCTCTTGATCTTATGCCCGGGCAGCGCTTGCAAGTTATGGCCCATCACCTGCATTTATACACGCCAAAACCAGGAGTGGATGAAGCACAGGCCTGGGTTGATGGGGAACGTTGCGAGAACGTAACCGCCTTGCTGGTAAACCAGCGGACAACCGGCGGCTTGGAGGTGAATAAAGTAATTGGGTGTACAGCCGCTGTTTTGCTGCGCAACATCATTGACGGACACGATGTGGAAACTCATGTACCAGGCCCATTCGGACTTCCCGGAGGATATCCGGTGCACCTGGTGGGTGCGCGCATGGAACTGAACTTGCCGGCTCATCTTTCAGAATGTGAGGCAATCGCATGGAATGAAAAAATTGCAGTCGCGGATGGAGTGCAAATACTTTCCAATGGAAACGTGGAATTCGGAGAAGCGACGAAGCTTGCGTTCAGGCAATATCTACCCCAAATATCCGACGGCTTTCGCGCCAAGGAGATAGATAAAGTCACACAATCAATGCTGGAACTCCGGGAGAGGCTGACAACGGAAAAGGCCCAACCACTCCAGACTTACAATACATGAGGTCTGGTCAACCATTAGCTGAAATTGGCGCGCTGCCGACTACAAAGTAAAAACAATTGGGAAACTGGACGCTTGAAAGATGCGATCTCTAAGATGGGACTGCAACTGGCATGGTTACCACAGGACGACGGTGACCACCTTTCCCCAGCAGAATCTCCTTCTCCCCAAATAACCTCTCGGCAATGATTCCATGTTCCTGGCAGGATTGGATGAGCCGGTTCGATTCGATAATGGGACGAGACTCCGCTGTGTATTTAATGCTCATAATGTAATTCAGCCACGGCTCCTGCCCCATGGCGTACACATAGACTTCGCTGCAATGGAAGAGATCCACAATGTGTCTGGCTTGTTCATAGTTGGAGCCGGCCAGGCGCCGTGATTCGTCCATGGACCGCTCGACGCGTTGGGTAAGCAATGGCCCGTAGAGCCAGCTCAAAGGCGCGCCATCACATTCCATGCCGAGAAATAATGCGTCTATATCGCCGATTTCACGGTGAATATGTTCATAGAGCCGAGGCTCAATATTGCAGGAGTCAGCCGCGAACAAGAGCGCGTGCGAGCCTATGCGCACCAGCCACGCCATTTTGCTTTGGATATCCAGGTCCGCATGCTCACCGAAGAAAGGCAAGCCCGTAACAGACACCTGGCCATCGCGGAGTTCTTCCATTTCCGTGATCTCAATGACATTCTTGAATCCGCAATTCTGGAGAAGCAGTTTAAGTGATGGATCTTGGAGGTGCCCGCCTCCATTGCGTGGGACAACAATGTTCTTCACTTTATGCCGGATCTGCAGGAGTGTCTCAAACAGCACGTGATCCTGATGATTATGGGTGATCAGCACATAATCGATTTTCTCCGGCAGGTCGAGATAGGTGTAACGTGAGATGTCGCTTTCGTAGGTATAGCTGAGTACCGGATCAAACAGCATTGAAATGCCATTGGATTCAATGAGAATGCAAGCGTGGCCGAAATACCGCCAGCGCACCCCAGACCCAGTGTAAGGCACATAGGGCGATGGAGATTCCGTGGTCAGGAAGGACTGGAGGAGACCGTCCTGCGC
>JBARNL010000426.1:0-2481 GCA_049802955.1 Candidatus Angelobacter sp. | reverse complement strand
GGACAGATCGCCACCCTGGTGCTGGCCGATATCTGACATATGCTGTGCGAAGGAGGCAATGGTCGGATATTGAAACAAATCGAGCAATGGCAAAGGCTCTGGGGTCAGCTTTTGCAGCGCGCCATGGAGACGAACAAGCAACAGCGAATGTCCCCCCAGGTCAAAGAAATTGTCGAAAATGCCGATATCTTCGCGGCGAAGGAGTTGCCGCCAGACAGACGCAATGGCTCGCTGGATTTCATCTTGCGGCGCCACCACGGGCGCGTGCGAGTCGGCTGCAATGTTGAAAGCAGGCAGAGCATTCCGATCGATTTTGCCCGTTGCGGTCAGAGGAAGCGCCGGCATTTGGACCAGGGCTGACGGTACCATGTAGTCAGGCAGAATATGCTTCAAGTGATTTTGCAATTCGCCTTCATCAGGAGCATTTTCTTCTTTGGCCACCCAATAACCGATCAGCCGCTTCTCTCCATTGGTCTCAGAAACCGCGACCGCGGACTGTTTCACCCCGTTATGACGCGCTAGAGCTGCTTCTGCTTCCTCCAACTCGATACGAAAACCACGAATCTTCACCTGCTGATCTGCCCTGCCAATGAACTCCAGCAAACCATCAAAACGCCACCTGGCTAAATCGCCTGTCCTGTACAGCCGCTTCCCTCCATCATGGGAGAATGGGTCAGCTACAAATCTTTCGGCCGTCAGCGCCGGCCTGCGCAGATAACCCCGTGCAACGCCGGGTCCGCCGATGTAGATCTCCCCCACGCATCCTCGGGGAACGGGGTTGAGCCAGCGATCCAGCAAATAAACCTGGCGATCACCGACAGGCCGGCCAATTGGAACCGAAATCGAGTGTTGATCAAAATCCCTGGGAATCTCATAACATGTACTGAACACGGTACATTCGGAGGGGCCATAACCGTTCACGAGTTTTACATTCGGCAGTATGTCGAGTGCCTTGCGGACATGGGAAACAGATAATGCCTCTCCACCGACCAGCAATTCCTGAATTCCAACCAAGCTTGCTGGATGGGTCTCAAGAATCGACGAAAAGAGAGACGAGGTAAGCCATAAAATTGTCACGCCATAACGTTCCACGTAGGTGGCGAGGTCATGGGCGGTGAGAAGGCGATTATGGTATAGGACAGTTCGTCCACCGCGAAGCAAAGCGGGCCACAATTCCAGCGTGAAGCCGTCCCAACTCACCGAAGAATGCTGCAGCAGGACGGATTGATCGTCATAATTCGCGTATGCTACTCCCCCAAAAAAGCCTGGAATGCTCCTGTGGGGAACTTCTGTGCCTTTGGGTTGTCCTGTGGAGCCAGATGTGTAAATAACGTACGCTACATTATTCGGGCGGACCAGAGTTGGAAGATTTGCACTGCTCTCCCTTTCAAGTCTTTCCCAGTCAGCATCAAGGCAGAAAAGGGCAGCTTGGGTCTTGGGAACTATGTTTCTCCAAGCGGCCTTCGTCAAAATTAATGGCACTTCGCTGTCTTTCAGCATCAGCGCCAGCCGCTCAGCAGGAGCATTAGGATCCAACGGGAGATATGCTCCGCCCGCTTTCAATACCGCCAGCATTGCTACGATCATCTCCGGACAGCGCTCAACAAAGATCGCGACCGGAATATCCGGTCCGATCCCCTGCTTTTTCAGATAGCGGGCAAGGCGATTCGCTCTTTCGTTCAGTTCCGAGTATGTCAGAGTCTCATCTTTATAAATCAGGGCTACTGATTCCGGAACACGTTCCACTTGCTGCTCAAAAAGCTGGTGAACACAGGTTTCCCCGGAAAGATGTGTTCCGGGGGCGCTCGCCCGCGGCATCACATCCGTCTGCTCCATTTCTGTCAATATGGGTAACCGGTAAAGGGGCACATCAGGTCGGGCAACAATGGATTTCAGAAGTGTTTCATAGTGGCGGGCCATACCCTGAATGCGCAGCTCCATGAATAAATTGCGGTTGAATACCCAATGCAGTTCGACTTCTTCAGCGCTTTCAGATACATGCAATTCGAGATCGAAGCGGGTCTTGATCTCATCGAATACAACCGGTTGAATTTCCAAATCGGCCAGTCTGCGTGCGACGGAAGGCATGTGGTAATGGCCAAAGGCAACTTGAAAAATCGGGGTTCTGTTCAAGCTGCGACGGGGCGAAATCTCCTCGACCACACGCTCGAAAGAAACATCCGAATGCTGATAAGCTTCCAACGTTGTGGTTCTTAACTCGGACAACAGCTCACGGAAGGTCCGTTCCGGCTTCACGCAAACCCGAATTGCCAAGGAGTTCACAAAGAAGCCGATCATGTCTTCTAGTTGAGCGTCATCGCGATTGGCGATTGGCGACCCGAGAACGATATCCGGCTGGCCCGTATAACGTTCCAGCAGTACGGCAAATGCGCTCAGCAGAGTCATATACAGCGTCGCCTGGCTGGCTTGAGTGATTTGCTTCAAATCTTCGAGCAACTTCTGCTCGAATCTCATTCTGTA
>JBARNL010000425.1:0-6168 GCA_049802955.1 Candidatus Angelobacter sp. | reverse complement strand
ACAGAAGATGATCAGGTTCAGCCAACTCATGCAGGGATTTTCGGATTCGTCGGCAGTCTCGCGAAGGAGTATCCGCATTGGAAGTTGAGTTTACTGGATGTGGATTCACTGGAATCATTAACTGCCGGTGAATGCCTGTCTATAGCCTCTGACGACAGAGGCAACGGTTTGGTATACCGCACCGGCAGATGGTTCGCACAGCACTTTATCCAGATACCGCTCATACTCGCAACTCCAGTTCACTACAAGCAAAAAGGTGTCTACGTCGTCATTGGCGGCGCGGGCGGTCTTGGCCAGGAGTGGACCCGGTTCATGCTGGAGTGCTACCAGGCTCATGTGATTTGGATTGGTCGGCGCCAATATGACGTCTCCATTAAGAACAAAATCAATGCGCTTTCTGCTCTGGGTTCTGCTCCTCTTTATATTTCCGCCGATGCGACAAAGCTGGACGAGTTGCAACAGGCACATAAAACCATCCTGCAGAAATATTCAGCCATTGATGGAGTTGTCCATTCCGCCGGAGTACTTAACGACCAGACTCTTGCGCTGATGGACGAGGCGCAGTTCAGGGCCGGCTTCTCTGCCAAAGTCGACACAACCGTGAACATGAATCGGGTGTTCGGCGGGGAGAACCTGGGTTTAATGCTTTTCTTCTCCTCGATCGTTTCTTTTGTGAAATCTCCCGCTCAGTCCAACTATGCCGCCGGCTGCACTTTCAAGGATAGCTTTGCGCACAGACTAAAGAAAACGCGGCCTTATGCGGTAAAAGTCATGAACTGGGGATATTGGGGCAGCGTGGGCGGAGCGGCGGACGAATACCACAACAAGACCATGGAACGGATGAGTATCGGCTCGATTGAAGCGGATGAAGGCATGACGCGTTTGCAGTCACTGGTAAGTTCCGGGCTGAATCAGATGGCTGTCATTAAGATGTTAGGTTCGCAGGAGATTCCATATCTCACTTTATCCAGGCTCAACAGCGAGTCTGCTGAGGTATCGGATCACAAACTTCTTTCACCGATACCCTCGCCGCCGGAGCCCAGTGGGGTGCAGCCTACGGATACAGATAGTCTGCGCGAAAAGGGCATTGTCTACTTCCAGAAACTGATTGCATCCACTTTAAAGATGCGCCCTGATCAGATCGAGCCGCGCCGTTCATTGGCAGACTACGGGCTCGATTCCATCCTAGTGGGCCAGCTTACCTTCAAGCTCCGCAAAGCATTTCCCGGCGTTAACGCCACGTTGTTGTTTGAGGTGAAGAACATTGAAGGGCTGGTGGATTACTTCATAAAAAATAAAAAACAGGAATTGGCAGTTCTGGTGTTACCCGCTCCTGTATCACCTGCTACGCAAACAGAGCAGGCATCGCCGGTTCCAGCACAACCGCAGGGACAGTACACAGCGGGGACACGCGGGCGTAGAAATGCGCAAAAGTCGACCAGAAATATTGCTCCATATGGAGGGGCACCTGATAGAGGACAGATACAGCCTGATTTTCAGACGAGAAGTGTTACTCCTGCCAACCGCTCTATTTTTGATGTAGCTGTGATTGGCCTGAGTGGAAGGTATCCTGGTGCGAAAAATCTGAAGGAATTGTGGACAAAGCTGTCGAATGGCGTGAATTGCATTACCGAGATACCCAAAGAGCGGTGGAAATGGGAAGACTACTACGATCCGGAGAAAGGCAAATCAGGAAAGATATATACCAGGTGGGGCGGTTTCCTGGAGGGCATCGATCAATTCGATCCTTTGTTCTTCAAGATTTCACCGAAAGAAGCCAGGACCATTGATCCACAGGAACGGCTATTTTTAGAGTCCTGTTACCACGCTATAGAAGATGCCGGCTATACACCCGAAAGTTTAGGAACACCCGAAAAAGTCGGAGTATTCGTTGGTGTAATGAATTCGCGGTACGGGAGGCAACCGGCGCATTTTTCAGTCGCCAACCGCGTCTCGTTTATTTTCAATTTCCAGGGGCCCTCTATGGCTGTAGATACGGCATGTTCGGCATCTCTCACCGCTATACATCTGGCCTTGGAAGGCATCTATAACGGCGACTGCAAATGCGCCATTGCCGGCGGCGTAAATTTGATCATTGATCCAGTCCACTATTTCCAACTCACCGAGATGAGAATGCTCTCCAGCGGCGGCGAGTGCAGGGTCTTTGGAGACCAGGCTGACGGAGTGGTCGATGGTGAAGGGGTTGGGGCCGTTATTCTAAAGCCGCTGCAAGAGGCGGAGCGCGACGGAGATCATATTTATGGTGTGATCAAGGCAAGTGCTATTAATGCAGGTGGCAAAACCAACGGCTACACAGTTCCCAATCCGCAAGCTCAGGCCAGGGTCGTGGTTCGTGCTCTGGAGCGTGCGAGGATTCCTGCAGAACATCTGAGCTACATTGAGGCGCACGGTACTGGTACGCCTTTGGGAGATCCGATTGAGATCGCCGGCCTTACGCGCGCATTCAACGAGAGCAGTGGCGACATACAATCTTCCTGCCCAATCGGATCGCTGAAATCAAATATCGGGCATTGTGAGTCGGCAGCCGGTATCGCCGGGCTGACCAAGGTGCTGCTGCAACTGAAACATCAGCAACTGGCGCCTTCGCTTCATTCTGAGATCCCTAATCCAGAAATCGACTTCAGCCAAACACCTTTCAAGCTTCAAAGAACTCTGGAACACTGGGCGCGGCCCGTACGGGAGCGGAGTGGAGTAATGCAGGAAATTCCGCGTATCGCCGGCATCTCATCTTTCGGCGCTGGCGGGGCAAATGCGCATTTAATCGTGCAAGAGCATATGTCTTCCACTGAGCTCAGCAAATCTCCGAGGCGGGTTGAAGATACAGGCGTCGTGATTCTCCTCTCTGCCAGAAGCGCTGAGCAACTAAAGCAAAGGGCCTCTGATCTCCTGGATCTTATCCGTGAAGAGCAGCCATCACCTACATCTAGAGACAAAAAGCTTGATCTGGTGTCCATGGCTTATACGCTACAAGTCGGACGAGAGCCCATGGAAGAGAGGCTGGGGCTGATAGTGAACTCGGCCGGGCAACTGGTGGAAAAGCTAGAGGCTTATGTAGAAGGAGAACGCGATATTGAAGGCGCATATCAGGGACAGGTGAAGCGTGGCCACGAAGCTCTGTCGTTCTTCAGCACTGATGCTGACCTTCAACGTACTGTCGATAAGTGGATAGCGAACAGGAAAGTCTCAAAACTGCTCGAGCTGTGGGTGAAAGGGTTAGAGGTGGACTGGAGCAAGTTGTATGGCGAGAGCAGACCGCAGCGTATGAGCCTGCCCACATACCCATTTGCGAAAGAACGCTATTGGATGGATACGGCAGGACCCAGACAGATAGAGGTTAATAAAGACGTAGCGCCGGTGATTCATCCACTGTTGCACCGCAACACCTCTGATCTGAGTGAGCAACGCTTTAGCTCAACGTTCGCTGGAGACGAATTTTTCCTTGCCGATCATCAGGTGAAGCTGGAGGGCAACGCCGGTCAAAAGATACTCCCGGGTGTAGCGTATCTGGAGTTGGCGCGCGCGGCTCTGGAACAGGCATGGCCTGAATGTCGAGAATCGGCAGTATTGGAATTGCGCAATGTCGTCTTCGCGCACCCGGTGGTGGTTACAGGGAGTCGGCAGATTAACATCGCCTTGTTAACTAGACAAAACGATCAGGTCGACTTCGAAGTTTATAGTCACGATGCTGATCAGGAGATTATCCATTGTCAGGGGCTTGCGCTCTGCAGCCAGGAAGCGAAACCAGCCACGATCGATATTGAATATCTCAAGAAGGCGATGCAGCGTGACAAGTTGGAAAGCGGAAGTGTCTATGCTGCGTGGTCGCGAATCGGCGTGATCTATGGACCTGCGTTCCAGGCTATCACTGCTCTTTACCGGGGGACCGATCAGGCATTGGCACAGCTGCGGCTGCCGGATGCCGTGGCTGGCCAGGCGGGTGATTATGTTCTCCATCCAAGCTTAATGGATGGCGCGCTTCAGGCGGCGATAGGTCTGATTGACACTCAGTGTGAGGCTCCCACCTCGCCGCGCATACCGTTTGCGCTGGATTCCCTGAGGATCATCGCTCTCTGCAGCCGGGAGATGTTCGCCTGGGTGCGCTATGCAGCCGGTATCCGCGCGGAAGACAGCTTTGCGAAGCTGGATATTGATCTATGTGATGAGCGGGGGAATGTCTGCGTTCAGATGCATGGGCTTTCCTCGCGGGTGCTGGGAAAAGAGAACATAGATAGCGCACCAACGAAGTCTGTTGGCAGACTTCTTGCTATTCCGGTTTGGCAAAATAGCGCCGCTGAGATCGCAGCCAATGCTGACCGGATCGCATACACGGAGCACAACATTATTTTGTGCGGGCTATCCGAGGTTGCAGTTGAGCAACTTATCTCTTTGCTCCCGGATAGCCAATGTGTCTCTCTCCCAGCAGCGGAGCGAAAAAATTTCGCGGAACGCTACAGCGACTACGCTCTTGCATGTTTTAAACGGATACAGGCAGTCCTCCAGGGCAAACCCCAGGGCAAGGTGCTTTTGCAAATCATTGTGGGCGGGGACCGCGAGCAGGCTGTGTTATCAGGTTTGTGGGGATTGCTGAGGACAGCAACGCTGGAGAATCCTCAGGTGATCGGTCAACTCCTGATTGTGCCGACTGGAGTGACGACTGACGAACTGGGCCGGTACTTGCAAACCGAGATGTGCCGGCCATCCGATGAAATGGTTAGATACGAGCAGGGCGTCCGGCAAGTTGTACGCTGGCAGGAAATCCCCGAAGACGCTGGAACTCCGCCTGTGCCATTCAAGGATCACGGGACCTATCTGATTACCGGTGGTCTGGGTGCTCTCGGAATTTTGTTCGCAAAGGAAATCCTTAGACAAGTTCCACAAGCCAAGGTGGTCCTGACAGGGCGCTCTGCATTAAACGTAGAAAAGCAAAGTCTGGTCGATGGATTATGCACCCCGGCCGGCCGGGTGAGTTACAGGCAAGTTGATGTCTCCAATTCGGATGAGGTCGGGAACCTGGTTGCGGCGATCAAGTCAGAAAATGGACAGATCAACGGCATCATGCACAGCGCCGGAATCATTTCAGACAACTTCATTCTCAAGAAGTCCACCACTGAATTCAAAAATGTGCTCGCACCGAAGGTTAAGGGCACGTACAACCTTGACGAAGCTACTCGTGAAATCGAATTAGATTTCTTTGTGTTGTTCTCTTCCATCTCCGGGGCGATGGGGAATGTGGGGCAATCTGACTATGCCGTCGCGAATGGCTTTATGGACCAGTTCGCGGCTTATCGTAATGCGTTGGTAACGGCAAAACAACGACATGGACTCACGCGATCCATCAATTTGGGAGCGTGGCAGGCCGGCGGAATGGGCACCGATGCGAACAGGAAAGTGTTGGAAGAAACCACGGGAATGCGGCCCATGCAGACCGCCGCAGGTATCGAGGCTTTTTATCGCTCCCTAATATTGCCCCACAGTCAGTTATTGGTAGCGGAAGGCGATCTCTCCCGCCTGCGGCACGCATTAACTGCACGGCGCACCGCAGTGCCCGAACTGGCAAAGGAACGTGTGGAAGTAACTGAATCCATCTCTTCAGAAATTCTCGCAGAGAAGATGCAGGATTACTTGCGGCGTGAGTTTTCGGAACTGCTGCAAGTGCCGGCGCACAAAATTGATTCTCAGGCCCCGCTGGAAAATTATGGGATCGATTCAATTCTGGCGATGAAGCTGACCAATAAGCTGGAGCAGACCTTCGGTTCGCTCTCCAAGACATTGTTCTTCGAGTATCAGACGATTGCCGGGCTGGCTGGATACTTCCTGAAAGCCCATCCGGCCATCATGAGGGAACACATTGCGGTCCACCATGGGGCGGCGGCCAGCGCAAAAGATGAGATTCCCGGCGCCAAAGCTGTTGCAATCACCAAAGAAAGAAAACTTTCTGTCCCAGCGAGAAGGAGCAACAAACGCTTTGCGACCAGCCGGGCGGCAGATGATCAGCAGGAAATTGCTATTATTGGCATGGCCGGGAGATACCCGCAGGCTGAAAACCTTGAAGAATTCTGGAAGAATCTGCAGAACGGGCGCGACTCGATCACAGAAATTCCGTTAGAACGCTGGGATCACTCCTTGTACTACGATCCAGATCCAAAC
>JBARNL010000424.1:0-9358 GCA_049802955.1 Candidatus Angelobacter sp. | reverse complement strand
GTCGTCGGCTGATGATCACGCGAGCGATTAAAGTCGCTTCCATGATTGCCAGTATCACGAGCGGGCTGCTGATACACGGCTTTCAGGTTGCGGTCGCCATCGCTTCGTCCGCGATCATTGTTTCCCTGATCATGGTTAACGTCAGGCTTTGGCTGTGGTGGCGGCTTATCAGTCCGCGGCACTCTTGCTATATCGTCATTGGTGTAGACCCGCCTCTCGCCTCTGTCTCCACTGGAAAGGCCGGGAGTGTGGGTATCGCCATTGTGGTCCACAACCCTGCCTTCAACCGGACCGGTGCTTCTTCTTAGAGGTCCGCCGGTTACAGGAGGCGGTTCCTGATGATTTCTCACCGGCCCGCGATCTACGATTCTCTTATCCGCTGGCGGAAGCGGAGGACGGAATCCTGGAGGCGCATTCGCCAGCCGAGGCCTGCTATACCATCTGTTCCAGCCACCTGGCGCCCAGCACCAGCCGCGTCCGTTCACAAACACCCATTGCCCGTAGCGGTAGGGCATCCAGCCCCAGGGATAAGAAGATACCCACGTGTAGCCAAAACCAGGAGAATAGCTCCAGTAACCGTTGCTGAATGGGTCCCAATTGTACCCAACGTTGTTCGGCTGCCAGACTTCGCCGTATCCCGGAACGTCATAGTACTGTCCGTAATAATTCAAGTCGCTTGCGCCGTATTGGTAAGGCGACTGCGCGTAGCCCGGACCGGCGGAATCGTATGTGCTCAGAGCGTCATCGCGCTGCGTGCTCCACTGGTCCAGATCGTCGGCGTCCACGCCTTTATCTAAGGCATAGCGGGCTGCGTCATTGGGATCTATGACAAAGGTTTCATTTTTCTTTACGGCAACTTCGCCGCCATCATCCGTATCGCTCACGCTGACTTCGCCTTTCCACACTGCCACTTCCAAAGGATTGGCATTGGTACTGGTCACGCGGAATGATCCGGAATGCGTGAGCGCGATGGTATTTTTCTTCACCGTTACGGCGAGGTCGCCGTCATCGTGTTTCGTGACCTTAAACTCAGCTTCTCCCTGGTCAAGATCGACCGTAGTGAGCGTTGCGCCCGACGAAGCGCGCGCCAGTTGCGTGAACGCAATCACGCTATCCGGAGCAAGCCGGATCAGGCTGCCGTCTTCCAACTGCACTTCAGCCCAGCCGTCAGGGCCGGTCTGCAGCCAGTTGTTTTCTGTGAGAGGAACGTTCATGGTCGCGCTCTCATAACCGTGGCCGTTATCCAGCCGCACATCGCCTTCAACATAGCTGATGCGCACGATCCGCGCCTGCGAATCGTGGCCGTCTTCGTCGTCAACATCTTGTGCGTGAGAAAGCGGCGCCAAAGAAAATACCAGCGCGAAAATCATCGCAAGGAGCAGCCCTGCCTTACGCAGCTGCCGGCGACTCATTGGGTTTTGCGACATCAAATAGTGGCGCAGCATAAACCCTCCTAAAAGCATTGCTACTGTATTAGATCGCTGATTGGCCACTTAGTTTCTTATTGTTAAGTGTTATTGATAATACTTAACGCTTACAATCAGAACTGCTCATCGCTTCACTCAGAATTGGCGCTTCACTCAGAATTGGCCTTGGCGAGCAGTCTTTTCGCCCGTTGGCGGGCGATATTGTGGACCCGACTGTCATTTGCGATGCTTTTCAGCGTAGGCGCAATAATCTGTATTTCCGCCAGATTGTGGCCTTCAGCGGCATTTTCCATACCTTTCAGTTCGTCCTCCAGCCCCAATTTGTCAAAGCGGTGCAAGTACGTCAGCCTGCGCCCATGCTCAATCGTGTTGGAGATCCCTGAAAAAATGTTCGTGATCTCCTCGATCGCCTTGTTGTCGGAATAGTCATACGTGGTGCTGAAGTGCCGCACCGGATCGGAATAGGTCAGGGTCTTTTTCCCGGTGCTGGCGACTACGTGTTTTTTGTAACTGAAATCGCCATTGAAATAATTGGCTTCTCTGGCGTCACGGAAGAGCTTTTCCTGGTTTCGCGTCGATATCGTGAAATCGAGCATGTAATCCGGATCGGCTCCCGTTTGGTCAGGCGGCGTGAAGGGATTGCGCGAGATGTACCGGGCCGGGCCGGTGGCCTGCACCGTAATAGTCACTTCCTGCGGCTTGTAAGCTTCCCAAACACGATCAAATGTGATCGTTGGCAGAGCAGGATTTTGTTGCGCGTCTTGCCCCCACAGTGCCAGCGCTACCAAAGCCAGCAAGAATACAACAAGACCTGCGCGTTTCATTTCGACACCGCTGCATAACGGCTATTGGTGGCCGCCGTATGGATGTGGCAGATGGCAATGGCCAGCGCGTCCGATGCATCGGTGGGTTGCGGTGGCGCGG
The DNA here is from genome assembly GCA_049802955.1 of Candidatus Angelobacter sp. Lineage (GTDB taxonomy): Bacteria > Acidobacteriota > Terriglobia > Terriglobales > Acidobacteriaceae > Angelobacter. The sequence continues at coordinate 7,007 of JBARNL010000424.1, read as the reverse complement.
CTAAATTCAAAAGCCGAGTAACCATCTGCTGTACCTGAATCTTGTCTGCCCGCCCATAACCCACCACGGCGGATTTGATTGAGAGCGGCGAGTATTCAGCTACCTGCAAGCCCGAAGTGGACGCGGCCAGCATGGCCACGCCTCGCACCTGGCCCAGCTTGAGCGCGCTCTTTACGTTCACGGCATAAAACACATCTTCAATGGCCATGATTTCAGGTTGGTGTTTGGCGATGATGGCCGTGATGTCAGTAAAGATTTTTTCCAGCTTGGCAGCCATAGGCGTTCCCGATTTCAGCTTGATCGCGCCATTCACATGACAGACCAGCTTTCGGTCTGAAGTTTCTTCCACCACTCCATAGCCGGTGTACTCACTCCCGCAATCGATTCCGAGGACTCGCATTTAGGAAAGTTTAACTCGAATCGATGAGGAAGGGCGGAAACAATTTCACGTCGGAAGCCAGCAAATCTCACATTGGGCAGGCATCACTTTTGTATCTAATCCATGAATACATCAGATTCCAATTCGGGCTCAGTAGGTTTATTTTCACTATCGGAACTGGGCGGCCTCGTCACCCCACGTTTTCCACGCCCGGACGACCGTTTAGATTTTGTCTTAGTACTAGTCTCTGGTTTCTTGGCCGCTTCAGCTTGCGAATCGCCTACTCCTAGCAATTTTGGAGAGAACTGGGCCAACAACTTATTATTGTCGACGATATCTATCGGACGAGTCTCCGCCAAAACTGCGTTACATGAAAACAGGCCGAGAGCAGAATCTACCAAGGTTCTCTTGAGAGTCTCTGCTTCTTCATCCCCCAAAGTCCCGAGCTTCTTTCGTGCGTCTATTTCATCTAGGACGCCGAGGGTTGATAAAACTGCAGAATTTCTCTCGATAACTTCTTCTGCGCGCTTGTGACGAACCTTGCTCCACGCCTCCAGAAAAAACTCTTTCAAATGCTTCACGACTTCAGGTAAACCTTTACAATCTATTCTGATTGCAGAACCACTTTGAATGCTTAGTATCTGTAGCTTGGCTTCGGCATCTGAATCGGGAAGATAGACCCTAGCCATTGCGGAGTAGGCCGATCCAAGGCTTTCAACAGCGCCCAATAGCATGGGCAGTGGTACGCTGCCCTCCGGCACTCGTATGTCAATGGAAATCAGATCTTGTGGCATCTCCTTCTGTAGCAACTCTGCGGGCGTGGTCAGCTTTTGCCAAGGCACCGTTGATTCCATCATTGTCTCCCACGGCTTAACCACTTGCTCGTAATGCTCACGTGAAGAAGCTCCCTTTTCGCTCAGCGCAGAACTCGCAATTCGCGAAATATAATCGGGATCTACCATCGCCAGTAACCCAAATGCCTTGAGTACGGCTAGCGCATCAGGATTTCGTTTAATAATGGTCGATACAGCCGCCATCTCATGAGTCACTTTAAAAATGACCTCAGGAGCGATTTTTTCGTGGCGCGCAACAAGCATCCTAGAAAAGAATATTTCCTGAACACTCGCCGGAATCTGGCTTTTGATCCAGTAGATAGTTCTAATCACATCGAGAGAGCGCAAAAAAACCTCGTAAACAAATGATTTACCCAATGCATTGTAGTCGGGATTAGTAAAAAATGACAGAATAGCTATATTGATATGGTTAACAGCATCGCGGCTTCTTCACTACGTCCGCATCGCGTTCTCGCATGAACTCGCGATAGCTGGCGACCGATCGCGACGCATCTGTCCGCAACAGGAAGCGGTCATAGGCGGATTCGTCAAAGATTTCCCGGAGCGTGGCGCGGACGATCTGCATCACTCTCCAAGAAAGAACAGGGGCTAGAGCCCATACGTTTTTGCCGTTTACTGCACAGCTAGGGCTCGTGCCTTGATACAAACCAGTGTCTTCTCTTCCTTTCCCATCCCCCGATTTCTCGATGCTCCGATCTCCCGATTCTTCTCCGTGTCCCCGTGCCTCCGTGGTAGGTTTTGTCATAGGGCTTCCTCCGCATACTGCGTTGCGACAAACGGCGCTTCCTGCGTTGCCGGCTTACGACGTCCGGAGATCACGCTGATCCATTGCGTTGCGGACTCAATCACAATCACGCTGACCAGCACCACTAAAAGCCCACAGACGGCAGCATCAAGTTGGTCGTTGAAAATTCTGCGTTGCAATCCTTCTACCGCTGGTCCTGCCGCAAGCTGGCGAGCGTGCGCCAGCAAGCCAATCAGCGGGTTGGGATCAAACACTTTGTGCCATGACGCCGCAAACGTCACGGCGACCAGCCAGCAGAGCGGCGCGAGTGTCACCCATATATAGCGGGCCCGGCCCATCTTCACGATGATGGTCGTGGCCACGCACAGTGCCACTGCCGCCAGCAACTGGTTGCAGATGCCGAAGAGCGGCCAGAGCGAGTTGATCCCACCCAACGGATCGCGAATACCCTGCCACAGAAAATATCCCCACGCAGCAACCGTAATGGCGCTGGTGGCAACGATGCTTGGATACCAACTGGTGCGGCCCAGCGGTTCCCAGATATGGCCGAGAGCGTCTTGCAGCATAAAGCGCGCCACGCGCGTCCCGGCATCGAGCACCGTGAGGATAAACAGCGCCTCAAACATGATGGCAAAGTGATACCAGATGGCCATTACGGCGGTGCCGCCGAGACTGTCAGAAAATATCTTGGCCATCCCCAACGCAAACGCCGGAGCGCCGCCGGTGCGGAAGAAAAGCGTCTTCTCGCCTACATTGTGCGCCAGCAGGGCCATCTGATCGGCAGTGATGGGAAATCCCCAGTTGCTGATGGTGGCCACGGCAGCCGCGGGATTTCCGCCCACCATCCCAGCGCCGCTATTCACCGCCAGATACGTTCCCGGCTGCAGCGTGCATGCGGCGATCATCGCCATGATTCCTACAAAAGATTCACACATCATTGCGCCATAACCCACCATGCGCGTTTGCGTTTCGCGGGCAATCATCTTCGGCGTGGTGCCGCTTGAAATCAGCGAATGAAATCCGCTTATAGCGCCGCAGGCAATCGTGATAAACGCGAACGGAAAAAGATTTCCGGCAAACACCGGACCGCTGCCATCGATAAAGCGCGTGAGCGCCGGCATCTGCAACGTGGGACGCACCAGCACAACCCCCAACGCCAGAATGGCGACGGTGCCAAGCTTCACAAACGTGCTCAGATAATCGCGCGGCGCCAGCAGCAGCCATACCGGCAGCGCAGACGCGGCAAAGCCATAGATGATAATGAGAATTGCCAGCGTGGTTCCGGCCAGCGTGAATGCCGCGGCATACGTGGATTGGGAAATCCACTGGCCGCCCAAGATCGCCGCCATCACCAGCAAAAAGCCGAGCACGGAAGCTTCCAGCACGCGTCCCGGGCGAATGTAGCGCAGGTAAACGCCCATCAGCAGCGCAATGGGAATTGTCATTCCGATGGTGAAAGCTCCCCAAGGACTGTCTTTGAGCGCGTTAACGATAATCAGCGCCACCACTGCCAAAAGAATAATCAGAATGCTGAGAACGGAAATAAACGCCACGGTACCGGCGGTCTTGCTGATTTCTTCGCGCGCCATCTGCCCTAGAGATTTGCCGTCGCGCCGCACGGAGAAAAGCAGGATCACAAAATCCTGCACACACCCCGCAAAGACCGCGCCCACCAGAATCCAGAGCGTCCCCGGCAGATAACCGAACTGCGCGGCCAGCACTGGCCCAACCAGCGGTCCCGGCCCGGCGATAGCTGCAAAGTGATGCCCGAAAACCACCCACTTATTGGTGCGGACAAAATCGCGGCCATTTTCCAGGCGCTCAGCCGGCGTGGCGCGCATGGCGTCCAGCGCCAGCACCTTGGCGGCCACGAACTTGGAATAAAACCTATAGCCCAGCGCATAGCTGCAAAGCGCCGCCACCACCAGCCACATTGCACTGATAGGCTCGCGCCGATGGAACGCGATTGTCGCCAGCGCCAGAGCGCCAGCCGCCGCTACCACCAACCAGATCAGGAGCTTGCCAATTTTCATCCGCGTTCTCCGCCGCTATTCTGCCTAAAGGTCACAGTATTGCGCAATATTAACTGGGAATTGCCGGTGCTATCCTCAAAGCGCAGGCGTGGAAGGCGGAATTGGATAAGTGGAATTTTTTCTAAATCTGATGCGAATCGGCCACGCCATCCTGGGCATCACCCCGGCTAAACCAGAGCACGAGCGGGCTTATCTACTGGGATGGGTTCTGTCACTCTTGATGATTATCGCGGTCCCTATTGGGTTCCTGCTGTTATTGGTTCCTCACGTCATGCGCTAAGTGGCATCGGCGGCAATCTTCAGAGTATGGTCCTCAGAGTATGAATAGGCATGCAATTCCAGAAACACCCCTTTCCCTGAAATCCTCATCTAAACCCAGCGACAAGGGAGAATTCCGATGAAATCCATCGCCACCGCACTCGGCCTTAGCTTGGTTCTTGGAAGCGGACTTTTGCAGCTACAGCAGGGCTCGAGCCAGACAATTCAGGCTGCTTCCCAGCAGGATTCCCCTCAGTCGCCCAGCATGCAGCAAGTTCCGGCAAGCCCTATGGGCGTGCCAACAAATGGGGTACAGATCACCCATGGGCCAGTAGTTGAAAATGTGACGGACACCACCGCCGAGATCGCTTGGTCCACCAATGTAAATTCAGGAACGTCCCTGCACTACGGAACCGATCCCAGCCATCCGGACCAAACCGCCGGCATGCCATGGGGCGGGTTCACGCATCGTGTGTTGATTAAGAATCTGAAGCCGAACACTACCTACTATTTCAAGGCTGAATCAGGACAGGGCCAGGGCACTGGGACGCTGGCCGAGGCTGCGCAAGCATCTTTCCAGACCAAGCCCGTAGGAGCGACTGCTGCTAAGTAAACCGTGACAGAGTAGGTTGACTGTCATAAACTAACGCTGTGAATCTGGACCTCACATTTGCCGTGTTTTGGATGGGCATAGCTGGTGTCCATTTCTTTCGTTTTTTCCGCCGCAATATAGATCGCTCGGTCTACCTGGGAATCTTATTCCTGGGCGTCAGCATAGCGCACTTGGTTTCATACGTTAGGCTTGCTCATCACTAAACGGAACGACGCCCCGCTACAGCCGCTCCCGCTTCCATGCGTGCCTTCAGCCGTCCGGTAAACATCAGCCCCAGCATTCTGAAATCGCTGATCAATGACCAGAACGGATGTCCAAATGTTGCTGGCTTGTTGCCTTCAATCAGGAAGTGGCCAATCCAGGCGAAAACGTAAGACACCACCGGCCACAGCAGCGCATACCAGGGATGGCCAACCGCAAAAGCCACAATCAGAGTAGCCAGCCCCAGCAGCGTGCCAAACGCATGCATCGCCCGGTTACGCGCGTCGCTGTGTTCATGCAAGTAGAAGGTGAAGAACTCTTCGTAGCTGGCAAATTCTTGTGGCGGCATCTATTTGTCCTAGGTGGTGGCGTTAAGGAAACGGTAAGACATGAAGCTGCGGTTCCAGCTTGATTGTTTGTCGCTGGAATTCTATATGAGTGCGGAACACCTGCCGCTAGGCTGCCTTTTTGCCGGGCCGGATTTGCTCCATGGTGCACTGTTCAGGCTTCTTTTCCGGACGCCAGCGTAGAAACTTTGTCCCGTGGCGGAAGCGTCCGCCGGAAAAGTGGTCGTACTGGAACTCGCCCACAAGTTTGGGCTTGAGCGGAAACCATTCCGTATCGCGGGCATCGCGCGTCCAGCGGCTGGGACCGCCCGGGGCCTTGCCGGAAAATCCTTCTCCACCCATGAGCGGCTTCACGATCGACTTCAGCTTTTTGCGCTCTTGCCGGGTAAAGCTTGAGCTGAAGCCGATATGGTCAAGCTGACCATTCTTGTTGTAGAGACCAAGCAGCAGCGAGCCCACTTCTTCCGTCGGTCGCTTCTTAGAATCTGCTGCCTTTAAACTTGCGGATTTGGAATCTGCAGGTTTGCCTTGTGATTTTTTTCCTCGCGCCCAGCGAAAGCCGCCGACTACGCAATCCGCCGTACGAATGCGCTTGATCTTGATCATTCCGGTCCGTTCGCCGGACATGTATTCGCAATCCAGGCGCTTGGCCACAACACCATCCCATCCGGTGGCCGCGCCTTCGCGCATCCACTTTTCCGCCGTGGCAAAATCAGCGCTGGCAGGCGAGAGCATGATGCGACCTTCGGCGCTTTTCAAAAATGTTTGTGATCTTTTCTTCTTGCCGAGCTTGGAATCAGGGGCGGCACTCGTATCGATGTTGGCCGCTGCAAATTCCTGCAGCGCCATGCGTCGCGCCGAAAGTGGCTTTGCGGCAAGCGACCGGCCTTGGCCATCGACAAGAAGATCAAACACCATGTAAGTCGAGGGCGTCTCCTGAGAAAGCTTCTGGATGCGGCTGGCGGCGGGATGTATGCGCTGCAATAGCGCGTCAAAGTCAAGACCTGCGCCGCTGCGGATCACGATTTCACCGTCCAGCACAAACTTGCGCGCGGGCAGTGCAAGCAAGGCGGCAACAATCTCAGGGAAATAACGGCCCAGCGGCTGGCCGGCCTTGGACTGCAAGATCACTTCGTCGCCCAGGCGAAAAGCCAGACAGCGGAATCCGTCCCATTTTGGCTCATAAAGCCAGCCGGGTTCATGCGGCAATGAGGCTACAGACTTGGCTTCTGCCGGGGGATAGGGCGGCTGGAGCGGCAAGTTGAGCCTTGGAAAAGCGTGCTCAAGCGCTTCTGCGGGAACGGCGGCAGATTCAATATCGGCAGGTTTGCGTATGCGGGGCGAGGCCATGCCAATTGGATGCGCAACGCCGTTCGGAGCGCAGTCCAATAAAACCGGCTGCTGGCTAGTGAATCACGCGTCCCCAGGAGTAAAACGCCGAAAGCAGGATCATCTCAAGGATAGCCAGGGCGTAAAAAGTAACTCTCACTCGTTTGTTGTTTGCCATATGTTGGAAGAATGGCAGTCTCGCATATCTTTGCAGCCCAATTACTTAAGTTTTGTAAATGCAATTCGTC
>JBARNL010000423.1:0-4215 GCA_049802955.1 Candidatus Angelobacter sp. | reverse complement strand
GCTATCGACTGCTCGGACCAACATGGGCAAGCAGTGTCTTGCGCGCTGGCTACTGAAGCATGCCGGCGTTGAAGAAATCCAGGATCGTCAGGCTGCGGTTGCTGAACTGAAGTCTCGCCTGGATTTTCGGGAAGATCTTGCTGTTACTGGCGAAACTGAGCGTATAGCCGCAAAACCTGAGGCGCTGATCGCATGGTCTCGTGAAGAAAGCGGTTTGCAGGATGGCCGCTGGTGGGCCGCGGGTCTGGCCATTCTCTGCATCGCTGCACTGATCTTTGGTTTTGAGGTCATGTGGACGCCTTTCGTCCTTCTGTTGCTGGTCAATGGCATCATCACCTCCCGGGCCCGCCATCGTTTGGAAAAGATTTTTGCCGGCATCGGCAACACACATAAGGATCTCGGTTCTCTGGCGCTGTTGCTCCAGTGTATCGAGGCCAAAAAGTTTGAATCTCCCATGCTCCAGCAATTACAGGCGCAGCTTCTCACTCACGGTCTGCCTCCGTCAGCTTGCATCGCGCGCCTGGACACACTGGCTGATCTGGATGATTCGCGTCATAACTGGTTTGTGCGCGTCTTTGATATCCCACTGCTGTACTCGATGCAAATTGCGTTCGCGCTGGAGCGCTGGCGTCGCACGTACGGTGGCGGCATAGAAGCATGGCTGCAAGTGGTGGGAGAAATAGAAACGCTCGCTTCGATTGCAGCTTACTCCTACGAGCATCCTCAAGATCCGTTTCCGGAATTCGTTCCGCCTCAGGCTGAAATCTGCTTACAGGGCGATGCGCTTGGCCATCCTCTCTTGGCCGCCGATAAATGCGTGCGCAACGACGTGCGGCTGGGAGGAAACAGCCAAGTTCTCTTAGTAAGTGGATCGAATATGTCGGGAAAAAGCACCTACCTGCGCGTCGTGGGCGTCAATGCCGTTCTGGCGATGATGGGCGCCCCCGTGCGAGCGGCGAGCTTGCGGCTTTCACCCCTTGTGGTTGGCGCATCCATGCGTGTCTCTGACTCGCTGCAGAAGGGCATCTCTCATTTCTACGCCGAAATTAAAAGGCTGCGACAGGTAGTAGACCTTTCCTCCACACAGCCGACGTTATTTTTACTCGATGAAGTCCTGCAGGGCACCAACTCGCACGATCGGCGGGTGGGCACGGAAGGCGTACTGCGCACATTGGTTCGCAATGGAGCTATCGGGCTTATCACGACCCATGATCTTGCTCTTACTTCGCTGGAACAAGTTTTCCCCGCCCATGTGCGAAATATTCATTTCCAGGAACGCTTTGAGGATGACAGGCTTTCCTTTGACTATCGCCTCCGCCCAGGCGTGGTCACAACCAGCAACGGCATTGAATTGATGAAATCCATCGGACTTGACGTTTCTTAGTTCCACCCGACAGCTTTCTCTGGATGGAACTCACGTTTAGGTCATCGGCACTCCACCTCTTGAGATCTCGTTACCCATATCCTGCAAAAGGCCCGATGAGAAATTTTAATCAAACACTAATCCACTCTTAAATCGTTGCTGTTGAAATGAAAAGGCGTTATCAGCAAGTTGCATTCGATATTCCGATAATGAAATGTAAGCCCGTGCTGTGATTAAGGATGAAGGCTAAGCGCACGGAGTGGTGTGGTGGTTGGAGTGTGCCCTGGAACGGGCGGCGGTCCGGTTCGACATCACGATCCCGCTAATCGGGTGTGGAAAGAGTCCGCTGCTCAGCATTGCAAGCGCTGGCCCGCTCGACCGGCGCGGCGATCAACCAGGGACAGGAGACGGCAACACGACACGACTACGGCGCGTTTGGAACGGATACCTTTTTCCTCCCCCAGAAGCGCCGGCGTAACGAAGGTCATTGGGTCGTCGCGCTCGGGAGCGATCCCTGGCGCAAGACCAAGTTGATCTCGGGTGCGCGTTGCCGTTTCAGCTTGAACTGCGTAACGCAGTTAATCCACCACCGGGGAGGCTGGTTATTTCTCCAATCGGCCTCCCTATAATTTTTGCTCCCAGACTCGCTATCATTAAGCAGACCCCGTTTCGCATTGTTAGCGGGTGGCAGCCGGTTCAGCGTTGCGCAGATATGCGTCTGACTTGTTCAGCCAGTCCTGGCGCGGCGGATAGAACACGTCCAGATCGATCGTGTCTTCAATCGCTTCTGCTTTGTGCGGCATGTGCGGAGGGATGCAGAGCACTCCGCCGGCACGCACAATAATCTCTTGGCTATCGATCCAGAATTTCAGCGCGCCTTCCACAATGTAAGTGAGCTGTTCATTCAAATGGCTGTGCTCCGGCACCACGCAGCCTTTCTTTAGCAGGACCCGGGCAAGCATCAGGTTTTCGCCCGTAATCATCTGGCGGTCCAGCAAAGGATTCAGCTTTTCCAGTTCAACATCATTCCAGCGGATGTGTTTTAGCATAGCGATTATTTTATCGGAAACAGGGCAGGGCGGATGGGTCGAGCTATTTCTGGGTGACCGTGACCTTGTGATAGCCGACGGTAGCCATATCGATCTTATCAGGCAACTGGAACTGGGAATCAATGCCTACGTTGGGATACTTGGGCGTAATGTACTTGCTGACGAAATATTCCAGCGCCATATGCGGTACGCTGAATCCATCAATATCCACTTCCCGTACATGCACGCGTCCTTCGCGGCCGCTGCCGGATGCATCCGCTTCAACCCGAACGTCATGCTGACCACTGAACAGTGAGAGCATGGGGTTGGACGAGTTTTGTCCCGCCCGGATTTCATCGAAATCGACATTCAGAAATGCCGTAACAACTCAGCTGAGGCCTTCCAACTTCAACTTCTTTACCCCCTGTGGAAGCGCGATCCTGCCGGCGGCAATGTAATCATTGATCTCTTCCTCGGTCATCACAGTGGGCGTCTCGTCTGGATGCGCTTGTTCGCCATTCTCCTGGATATGGTCCAATTTGATTTGCAAGCTGTCGGCGAGCCTGTGTGCAGAGGTATGCGGGCCAGAGGATTGCCCCCGGGGAGTAGCTTTTTGCGAAGCAGTTGTCGGGGAGTTAGCAGACGGCTGCTGCACTGAGGCAGGCCCTTCCTGCACAATAAATATAACGCTCGCTACCAGCAATATTGTTAGAGCAATTCTCGATATCATTTAGCGTGCGCGGGAGCCGCCTGCGCGGTCAACGGTTGCGGCGTAATTTCCGGCTTTTCCAGCGTTCCAGTGATTTCCCACTGTGTACCGCTGGTATTCACCTTCAGTTTTGGCTGCTTGTTGGCCAGAGATATAGTCCCACTCAATTGATAGATGCGGTTCTCTGCTCTAAATTTGCTTGGCAGGATTTTTATGCCTTGCTTATCGATTTCAAGCGCTCCCTGGGCGCTATTGAACCTTAAGGGCCTGCCTGCATCTAGCGCCAAAGCTCTGGATGTTCCGTTGCTCACTTCAAACTCCACCCGGCCACCCGCACTCGTAGACATTTCCTGGGGCGTCTTGCCTTCAAAGTGGGTTGAATAACTTACCTGGGCCCTGCCGGCGATCCATTGCGCTACCTGACCCGCAACGGTATTCTGCGCGCTCACGCGCTCCAGCACCACGCCTTCCAGGGAGCCGCTCCCGGTATAGCGTGGCTCGCTCCCGCTCCAGTCAATTTTCCACTCGCCTTGCGTAGTTCCGCCGCCGATTCTGGCAGCAACCCTGTTTATTGTAAGAGCATGGTCGCCCAGTTCAACATGCGCCGCAAATTTTTCCAGTGGCACGTCAGCGATATTCAATTCGCCTACGGCCAGAGTTCCCTCAGCCCTGAAATCCGGCAGCTGATTATCTGATCCGGAAAAAAAAGGTAAACTCCATCCCTTATTCGTAAATCCCATCAGGTTAGCCAAATCCGAGACAGCCAGCGAATCGAGATGAAGATCGAAATGCAGGGGGCAAGGCGTGTTGCCGGTACAGTTGAGCGGGCTGCTCACGGATCCAGTAAAAGCGGTTGGACTATGCTCAAACTGTCCGTTGATTTTGCTGAGTACCAGCGCCGTATCGGTAATTTGCGCGTCGGCCTCTGACATCACCAGCCGGTCTTTCATGCCGGGAATCCATGACGCCAGATTTTGCAGGTGTGCCGTGCCGTGAAGTTTTGGCGCGGTAAAGTTTGCCCACGGTCCGCTCACGTTCAAGTCCACCAGAGCGGATGCCGTCGTATTCGCAATCTGTGAATGGAAACCCGTGGCGCGGCCGAATGCCAAGAGTCT
>JBARNL010000422.1:0-1851 GCA_049802955.1 Candidatus Angelobacter sp. | reverse complement strand
CGGGAAAAACGGCGCTGCTGCCTCCATTCTGACCGCGCCGTTTGATGCCGAGCTCTTTGGGCATTGGTGGTTTGAAGGCCCGGAATGGCTGAAGAACGTGGCGCTGGAGTTCGCCAAGCCGGAATCGCGGGTGAAGTTGATTTCCTGCACTGACTACCTTGATCAATTTCCTCCAAGCGCTTACGTGGCCTTGCCGGAAGGCTCGTGGGGCGCGGAGAGCAACAACAGCGTCTGGCTGAATGAAGATACCGCCTGGACGTGGAAACATATTTATGCTGCCGAACTCGCGGTGCAACAGATGGCCAACAGCGGTTTGTGGCGTGACAATGAAACCGCCACGCGGCTGGTAAAACAGATTTGCCGCGAACTGCTTTTGCTGGAATCCTCTGACTGGCAATTTCTGATCACCACCAAGGCAGCCCGCGATTACGCGGAGAAGCGCTTCAATACTCATCTGGAACAGTTCCGCACTCTGCTGGATATCTGGCGTCGCTTTGAAGCGACCCACCAGATTTCGCTGGAAAAACTTCAGGAACTTGAAGCAATTGAGCTGCGCGACTCGGTCTTTCCGGAGATTGATCCGGAATTGTGGAGCACAACGCCCGCCGTACTTTCCCAAGTCCGGCCATAAGTCCTTTAAAAGCTTTAGTTTGGCGGAAGCAATTAGTTTCATCTTATCTGCGCTCTGAAGTAACGTTGTTCTTTCCTGAAAAAGCATCTAAACAAGAGTGGACGTGAGTAGCTCAATCCAGGGGCAAAACCAGAGCTTTGACGTTCTGGTAATCGGCGGCGGCATCAATGGCGTGGCCATTGCGCGCGAGTGTGCGCAGTGGAGCAAGCGCACGCTGCTGGTTGAGCAAAACGATTTTTCTTCCGGTACCACCAGCCGGTCCACGCGAATAATTCATGGCGGCCTGCGTTACCTGGAACATGCCGAAATCGGGCTGGTACGTGAATCGTTGCGCGAGCGTGAGCGGTTGCTGATGCAGTCGCCGCACTTGGTGCGTCCTTTGCAATTTTTGCTGGCGCTGCCAAAAAAATCTCATTCCATGCTGCGCAGTTCCCTTTCCATCCGCACCGGATTGTGGCTCTACCATCGCTGGGCCGGGGGCAAGCGCGGATGCTGCGGCGATCTGACTGCATTTGAACGTCAGCTCGACCAAGGCAATGGCTGGTCGATCTACTCTTATGAAGACGCGCAGTGCGAATTTCCTGAACGCCTGGTGGCGGAATGGCTGGCGGAAAGCATTGCTGCCGGCGTGGTTGCTTGCAATCACACCAAGCTGCTGGAAATTTCCCGCGAAGGCGGCTCCCAGAAAACCGGACGCGTCACAGGTGCGCGGCTGCGCGACCTGATTTCCGGACAGGAATACTCTGTCCGCGCCAAAAATGTTGTGAACGCCACCGGCCCGTGGGCCGACGCGGTGATTGGCGCTTCGGGAATTTCCACGCCGCGTATGATTGGCGGGGTGCGCGGATCGCATCTGGTGTTGCCCAAGTTTGCCGGCGCTCCGCTGCAGGCCATCTACAGTGAAGCTATTGACGGCCGCCCGATTTTTGTTATTCCCTGGAATGATCAACTCCTTGTGGGCACCAGTGAAGTTGCCGACGCCAGCGTGCCTGATAATCCACAGCCCAGCGCGCAGGAACGCGATTATCTTTTCCAAAGCTTTGCGCGGCTCTTGCCTCACTCCGGGCTCACGCCGGCCGATATTCGTTACAGCTTTGCCGGAATCCGTCCGTTGCCGTTTGCGCCGGGTAAAGTGCCATCGGCGGTGACGCGCAAACATCTTCTGCACGACCACGCCGATGAAGACGCTGCGGGTTTAATTTCTGTCATCGGCGGCAAGC
>JBARNL010000421.1:0-12917 GCA_049802955.1 Candidatus Angelobacter sp. | reverse complement strand
ATGTGAGAGTGAAGTAGCCGCTAATTGAGCTTCCAGGCACCAGGATAATTTCCTGGTTTATGCAGACTCTTTAGAACACAAGGTCCCTCCGGCCTACTCGCGCGCTGATGACTACGCGCGCCTCGCTTACGGTCGTCGGGATGACGCGCCTTCGAGAACCCAGCCCCTGCTGATTCTTAACAGAATAGGTTTCCTCGCTGCGCTCGGAATTTCAGAAAAGCGTCTTTTTGCCAACCGACGTCCCTGGGCGTACAATTCTCCCGAAATGTCCCGCTTCTTCCACGGCTTTACTTGACGGTAGTCCGCCAAACCTCCGGTCGGACGTTCGCTACCCTCATCTCTGAATAAGCCAAAAAAGGAAGAATTCTATGTTTCGTCACTTACTTTTTCCTATGCCACGCAGAATTTCTGCCGTCTCGCTTTTGCTGTTGTGCGCCGTTTGCGCGTTTGCCCAGAGCAAGTCGCGCCACTTTGAGCTGAATTACTCTTTCACCGTTCGCATTACAGATATTGGCAAGCCGCTCGATGTCTGGTTCCCCGTGGCCCAGTCTGATCAATTTCAGCAGGTGAAAGTGCTTTCCAAGAGCGGCGATCTCAAGCTCAAAGAAACCACTGATCCCGAATACGGCAACAAGATGTTCTACGCCCACACGGACAAAGCCACTGAGCCCGAGTACCAAGTCCCCGTTAACTATGACGTGGTGCGGCTGGAGCATCTGGCCGCGGTGTCGCTCAAACGGCCGGCTTCAGAAAAAGATCTGCAACGCTTTTTACAGGCAGACAAACTGGTACCAATCACCGGCAAGCCCGCCGAACTGGCCGCCGCCCAGGTGAAGCCGGGCATGTCTGACCTGGATAAAGGCCGCGCCTTTTACGACTACACCTTCTCCACCATGAAATATGACAAGACCGGCACCGGCTGGGGTCGCGGTGACACGCTCTGGGCTTGTGACGCCAAGCACGGTAATTGCACCGACTTTCATTCGGTTTTTATCTCCATGGCGCGTTCGCAGAAGATTCCGGCTCGCTTTGAAATGGGCTTGTCATTGCCGGAAGGCCAGAATGCCGGCCAGATTGCCGGCTACCACTGCTGGGCGGAGTTTTATACGCGCGAACGGGGCTGGTTTCCGGTGGACATTTCAGAAGCATGGAAGCACCAGGAGAAGAAGGATTACTTTTTTGGCGCGCATGACGTGAATCGAGTGCAGTTTAGCGTGGGACGCGATCTGCAACTCAACCCGGCGCAACATGGTGATCGGGTCAATTACTTGATTTTCCCGTATGTCGAGCTGGGCGGAGAGCCCTACCCAAACGTGGCCAACGCAATCTCATTTAGCGACATTCCCAATGGCCGGGACGCGACCCGTGCCGCAAGATAAATTAAAAAGCGATGAATTTCACGCAATTGGGATTGTTCTTCTCGTCCCAACCGCTGCCTTGCGCGGTTATCTATTAAGTTTAAGATTTATGATCCATTTTCTTCCAAATTTGGAAGGGCCTATGCCCAAAGGTGTTGTATTTCCTTGTACATAAGTATGTACAAGCAGGCAAATATGGTGTGAAATTGACACGCGAGTTTCAGCCAACATTTGGTTCCTGAGTTGCGAGAGACACCAGGGGACCGGAATTATCACCTTGATGGGCCGATAAACGTCGAAGAAGCAGAGGAGAAAAAGCTCAATGAGATTGTTAGAGAAGATGTGTTTCGTGGTGCTGGCCTCTGGGCTGGCAATGGGCCAGGCAACCGCAACGAATAGCGGCTCTGCAGGGACCGGGTCAGTTGCAGATGAGCTGAAAGCGTTACGCGAAGCTATCAGCCAGCAGCAAAAGCAAATTTCCCAGCAACAACAACAGATCCAGACTCTGGAACAGCAACTGGAAAATAAGACGTCTGGCACACCCCATGTGGCTGATGCATCCATGCGCACAGTGCCGGTGCCGGTAAAAGCCACTGTCGTGCAGGAAGTTGAGAAGCCAAAGGAGTCTCCGCTTTCCTTCAGAATCGGCGGCGCAGACTTTATTCCCAGCGGATTCGTGGATTTCACCAATATCTTCCGCAGCACCAACACAGGTAGCGCGGTGTCGACTGGATTTAACGCTATTCCCTTCAGCAACACTCCCCAGGGCCATCTGACCGAGTTCCGCTCCAGCGCGCAGTACTCGCGCTTCAATCTTACCGTCAACGCCAAGTATGGCGAGAACCATGTCAACGGGTACATTGAAGCCGATTTCAACGGCAACGATGCCGCCAACGTTTTCCTCACCACAAACCCGCATACGCTCCGTCTGCGCATGTACTACCTGCGGCTGACGCGCGGCATCTGGGAGTTCACCGCCGGCCAGGGTTATAACCTGTCGACTCCGAACAAAGTAGGTGCTTCGATCACGCCCACCACGCTCGATACCACCTTGAGCACCGACGGCAACATCGCCGTTGGCGTACCGTTCGGCCGGGTTGCGCAATTCAGGCTCGTAGCCAAACCCAGTGATCACTTTGCTTGGGCTTTGTCCATCGACAACCCGCAACAATTTACTGGCGCTGTGACCCTGCCCAAGGGCTTTGCCATCGCCAATCAGGTTGACGGCGCAACCGCGCCCGGCGTTCCCAACCTGTTCCCGGACATTACTACCAAAATTGCGTATGACACGAATCCATCCGGCAAGAACTTTCACGTGGAATTGGGCGCCCTCCTGACGTCCGCACAACTTGCTGTTCCGCGGCCCGGGGCTCCGGGCACCGGACCATTCACCAAGAATTCCGCCATCGGCGGTGGCGTCCTGGGCGGCTTTAATGCATCGCTCACCAGGAAATTCCGTGTGCTGGCGTATGGATTGTATGGTGACGGCGTCGGCCGCTTCTTCAATGGCTTTGGGTGCGAGTTGGTGGTTTTTCCCATTGCCGTCGGCCCCGGCGCCTTCACTGCCGAGCCATCCATGATCCACTCTGGCGGAGGTTATGGCGGCTTCGAGTGGCAGATAGGCAGCAAAGACCAGATCGGCGCTTATTACGGCGGCAACTACATCGGCCGGAACGCTTTTCCGGATGTGACGGCAACGGGCAGCCCGATCATCGGCTACGGCGGGATCGGTTCGCCTAACAGCAACAATAGAGCAATTCAGGAAGGTTGGGCAGTCATTAGCCATACTCTCTGGAAGAACCCGCAGTACGGTGCTGTGGTTGTGTACAGCGACTCCAACTACACTACGCGTGCTGCCTGGTTTGTCCCAGCCGGTACTCCCAAGAACGCTCACATGTTCCAGCAGCGCATCGACTTCAAATACGTGCTGCCGTAAACTCAACTTCAACATTGATTCATAAGAGCGCCGGTCAAAAGCCGGCGCTCTTTTTTGCCGCTGCACAC
This sequence comes from Candidatus Angelobacter sp., assembly GCA_049802955.1. Taxonomy (GTDB): domain Bacteria; phylum Acidobacteriota; class Terriglobia; order Terriglobales; family Acidobacteriaceae; genus Angelobacter. Next base: position 9,555 of record JBARNL010000421.1, on the reverse strand, counting down.
CCGGAAAAGACGGGTGCCGCAAACGCGATTTGAATTGATGCATCAATGGAATGTCCGCTGTGGTAATGCAAACCAAAAAAACTTGAAATGAACTTGGCCCCCGTCCTAGATGACAGACAGAAATTTCGGGAGCAAGCATTGCGCAACAGATGAAAGACTAAGGACGCTCACATTATTAATTGTCGTCGCACACTGGATCGTCGCAGTCTGGCACCTGTTCCTTGCAGCAAAGGCTCTGGCAAGATCGCTAGGCTAGTGTCGTTGATTTTCTTTTTGACGGCCCTAGGCGCCGATCTTTATGAGCACTTCCTGCATGCATCGGCCAATAATGTTTTGATGGTCGCCCGGTGGACTGCCGCGTTTAACGCAAGTGTGTTTGTCCTTCTCGTGCTCGATATCCTGGGATGCTCCCTTGGAATTCTGTCGCCAAGCGGTAAGACAAGGAACAACAATAAATCCCAGGAGATCAATTCAAATCTCAGCAAAACACCCAAGGGCCTTCTTCAAGCTAATTCAACGCGTCCATAAAGAGTTAAGACGACATGGAGTTCCAATGAGACAAAACAGGCCGTCGATTGCGTTACCGCCTTTTGCTAACTATCAATTACTGGGTTTGGAGGTCTGTTAAGCGACTGTTTTTGGAATTTTCGTCGGGGAACCTTTTCGAACAAGACTCGAATTGCAAGAAACAGACAGCTTTACTTCCCGAATAATCCCAAAAACACAGGAAGAATCTGACTGGAATCTAATAATTAAATAATTAAAAGACCAGACTAGCTGGCGGAGGGAGAGGGATTCGAACCCCCGATACCCTTTCAGGTATAACGGTTTTCAAGACCGTCTGTTTCAACCGCTCACACATCCCTCCGCGTGATTGGTATCAACAGTTTACCAGCACTCGAAAATTGCCGCTGAATTCCACGTGCAATCCTCAGAAGTTATCCACGAGTTATCCACGCGCAAAAAGAAGTTGTCCACGGGCAAACAGAATTTATCCACGAGTAAACAGAAGTTATCCACGGGTAAACAGAGCGGCCTGCTCAAACCAGTCTAACATTCAGCATCCAAGTAGATACGCATGGCAACAGAGGTCGTATCTCCGGAAAGAACAACCACGACGAGAGCGCCTGCTCAAAAAGCTCGCTGGATACTGCTCGCTGTTTCCATCTGCGCTGTCGCATTTCTGGCGATCATGGCAGTGAAGTGGCCCTTTACCAGGGAAGCCATGACCAAACGGCTGGAGCGAGCGTCGTCCGCGCAGGTGGAGATGCGCGGTTTTCACAGCACGTATTTTCCTTTTCCAGGATGCATTGCGGAAGAGGTGGTGTTCCGGCAGAAAACTTCCGCGACGGGACATAAGCCTAGCGATCCCATTATTACCGGACAAAAGCCTTCCGACCCCATTATTACAATTCGCAAGCTGACCATTGAAAGCACGTTCGCCGGATTGTTAAGCAAGCCGGGGAGGATCAGAAGAATCATCGCCGATGGCCTGCGGATTCAGGTGCCTCACGGCGGCGCAAGCCTGCATGCGGAAGCGGGTTCCAGTAGCGATCAGATAATTATTGAAGAGCTTCGGGCGGATAATGCGCTGCTTGAATTGGCGACCGGCCAGACCAGCGAGAAGAAATTGGTTTTCCAGATCCATCATGTGTTATTCCACAACATTGGAAACGGGAATGCAGTGCCTTTCCAGGTGTCACTCCATTTGCCCGTTCCGCCGGGCGAGGTGGAATCCAGCGGCTCCATTGGCCCATGGAGAGACCAGAAGAGGACAGTGCGCAGCACGGCAATTTCAGGTAAATACGTTTTAACTCGGGCTGATCTCGGAGTCTTCAAAGCCCTGGCTGGAGTGGTCTTTTCGCGCGGTGAATTCTCAGGCAATCTGGAAAGGCTGAACGTGGCAGGGATGGCGGACTCGCCGAATTTTGAAGTGAAAGAGAGCGGCCATCCATTCCACCTGAGCACACAATTTCGCGGCGTCCTGGACATGGAAAATGGCGATCTGGTTTTGCCTTCTCTCGAGGCGCGGCTAGGCAACACAAGCTTGATCGCCCACGGCAGCGTTTCCGGCAGTCCTAAGACCGTAACTCTTGACGTGACGCATGGCCAGGGCGAGATTCAAGACCTGATGCTTCTCTTCTCTGACGCCAAAGCTTCACCTGTGCTTGGCCCCATTGTGTTCCAAACCCAGATTGTGCTTCCACCGGAACACAGGCCGTTTAAAGAACGAGTGCGGCTCACCGGGAATTTCAGTATCGGCCGCGCCCGCTTCACTTCAAACAATACTCAGAAGGATGTTGACAAACTTAGTGAGCGCGCTGAAGGCAAAAAAGACAAAGAGAAGGACCACGATCAGGATGACGATGCAAACGGTTTTGAGCGCGTGCTTACCGACCTGAAAGGGCAAGTGGCGATGAAAGGCGGCACGGCGACGTTCTCGCCTGTCTCCTTCGCGGTGCCGGGAGCGGCGGCTGATATGAAAGGCACGTATAGCCTGCTGACCAAGCGGGTCAATATGCGAGGCAAAATGCGCATGCTTGCAACCGTCTCGCAAGCTTCCACCGGGGCGAAATCCATTTTCCTGAAAATACTTGATCCGTTTTACAAGAAAAAGAAAAAAGGCGCCGGCGCAGAAGTGCCGATCAAAATGACCGGCACTTATGGCCATACGCACTTTACCGCAGGCTTGAAATAAGGCTCTCTGCGCTTAGCGCGGCTTCAAGTCCTGCACCATATCAACGTTCACCACGTCAATAAATCGAGGCGTTCCCGGAGGCATCTTGCTGGGATCGGTGAAATCCTGGTCGAAGTTGTAATGACGATCCGGGGGGCTATAGACCATGTTGCAGCACTTGAACGTGCCTACGCCATTCTGGGCAAAATACAGGCTCACTAGAGATCCCTCATAGACCAGCGTCTGGCCGCCCCAGTCTTCCAGATAGCGCAGGAAGTTATGGACACCGCCATCGGTCCCAAAGTCATTGCCGGTCCCCGCAGGCTGGGGAAATGGAATGCTTTTGCCGGATGCAATCGCCACTCGATACCATGTTGCACACGCTTTTCTGCCCGGGCCGCTGCCTGTAGCGCTTGCCAGGGAAGCAGTCCCTGGGCAGCTGGCCCCTGTGGCTGAGCGCGGACTGAACATGCTTGATTCATTGTTCCAATTCTTCGAAAGCAGGGTAACAGTATCCGCAATTACCGCCGAGGAGGCGTGTGGATCACCGAGTGACTTCCAAATTCCCAACGGCGGCACAGGTGAAGCATCGTTTGCGTTATAGTTGCCCAGAATGTAAGCAGGCTCTTCACTGGCTACCGTAAATCCGCCTGTACCCGCCAGGAAAGTAATGGGCAAGTTACCCAGAGTCCCGTTTTCAATCACAATAGCGTGGCGCGCGCCGCTCACGCGATTCATACGGCCAATGCCGGAGCAGTCCAGACTTGCGGTTGGATCAACATTCGATACCGCGAATGCACTGCCAAGATTGCCTGCGCCATAGGTCTGCAGCTTGCCATCGCCATTTACGTCTTCGCCGGCATCCAGCGCGCCATTAGAAGCTCCCGTGCTGCTGCTGGGGTTGACGAAGTCCTCAAAGCCAAAGTCACCATGCTTGACTTTGATGGTCGCAGCGGGATCAGGATCAGCCAGCATGCCGCGATGATCGGCGTAATACAGGATGTAGCCGTTCTGGCTGGCGGATTCCACAAGCTTGCCGTTTGTTCCGATGGCGCCTTGCAGCCATCTTTTTAAGTTGCCTACGTCTATCTCTGTGGAGGTCATAATGCCGCCCACGGAACAGGTGGTTCCTGTAGCTGCATTCTCACGGCGCTCGCCTTCTCGCGTGTCATAGAAATTTAATGGCATCCACCAGTATTGCGACGGCCCTGACGTCAGCGGATTTCCCCGCGAACTTGAATCTCTCCGCTGTTGCAGGATCATGATGGCATTTTGGTTTTCAGTATTCGCGCGCCCGTGTTCGGAATCAGGCGTCTGGAGACCTCGCGAAAAGCCGAGATCCAGCCATTCCTGCGTCACGTTCTGGTAAGTACCGTCCGCCTTGCGAAATTCCACGCGTACCCAGCCGCCAAGAATTGACCAATCGCCGCTGCTCCCGGCGGGACGTTTCCAGAGCGGGTCCGCCGCATCATTGGCAGCACCTATGCAGCCCGACGCGAAGCATTTGCCGGGCGTATCCAGAGAAAGGTCGCCGGCCTGTGCTCCGCCGGGCAGGTCAGCCTGCGTATCCGCGAACAGCACCCTAATCTGCGCCTGCGTGTACAAGCGGGAGGAACTTAGATTACCGGCGAGATCTTCACCCGGCAGCGGTTCGCGAATGATTTCGATTGGCGGCCCATCATTGACAAACGGCAGTGTTAGTTGTGCGGCGTGGCGCGCCAGGGTGGTTAGATAAAAGGTGTTCTGGATTCTAGTGTCCCAGGCAAACGTCTGGGCGCTTCCCTTGCCGCCAACCACGCTGCCTTCTGTGAGTGCCAACGGACGGCATGCCGTGGGGGGTGGGCATCCACCTTGATTCATTGGCAGATCGACGGTTCCCGTATAGTTGCCGCTGGTCGTCAATCCGTTCACCAACGTTGCCCGGATGATTTCTCCACTGGCAGTTATCTTGTCATGGAAGGTAAGTGTCGCGCCGTTTCCTTCCGCAAGGTAAAGGTCACCATTGGTATGGACGCGGCCGCCAAAATCAAAATCCGGCCCGGCAAAATAACTCAGATCGCTATCTGAAAATACGCCAAACTGAAAAACCGGAATCTGCGCCACTTCAACGTCGCGAGTGATGTGCGCCTGGGCGCCTGTGGTGCGGGTTGCCGTCACATCCAAATTGATAGGAATAATCTGCGCGGAAAGCCCGGCGAAATCGCCTGCGCTGATGGTCTGGACGTGGCTGGCTGGGCTTCCATCAGGGTTCGCCGTTACGTTAAAGGCGTAGTTGTAAGTAACGTCAGGCAAACCGGGCTTGTCAGCGCCGAGTGCGATGATGGTGGCCGCTGAAGGTGACTTGGTTTTCTCATAAAGCGCGCCCAGGTCCGCGGTCATTTTCTCCATGCCGCCTTCAGCGTCATAATAGGCAAGGTTGCCTTCCTGGTCGGAACCGCCAATGCGCTTTTCAGTGCGCACTGAGTAAGCCAGGGTTACCGACATGGCTGAAAGCAGGACCAGGAACAGCAGTACTCCGATTAAAGCAAAGCCCTTTTCACGAGTTTTTCCAGACATCAGCATACTTGCTCCTGACTGTGACGTGCTCATTCTTACTTGTACCGATCGCGGAAACTCAGGTTGCGCGGACTTACGGCTGCGGCAAGAGTGAGATGAAGCAAAGATTTTCCCGGTCCCGCAGGACGCGTTGAACGAATATTCATTACGACGTTTACTTTGCGAATCAGTCCGGGAGTGCCGTTTGCGTTCTTGATGTTTGTAACCAGAGTGCCCGGAGAATTGGCTGCCGTATCGTCATAAACGTCATATGAGACCTGCAGGTTTTCCACGCCGTCCATTACCGGGACAGGCTGCTGGCCGTTCACCTGGCGCATCAGTTGCCAGTTATCGTCATTATTGTTAAATGTGCCATCCGGGCCTGCGCTTTGCTGCAGGTAATAGCTGGTAACAAGAATTCTGGCTGCCGTGGTAGTGGGATACTTGTTTCCCGCACCAGGGTCCTGCAGTGCGGCAATATTTCCGTTGGCCGCGCTGGGCTGGTTTATATTGAGCGGATCAGAGCTGGCAAACAGCAGAGAGTTGCTGGTGGTGAGCACATTCGTCACCATGCCAATGGCGCTGCCATGCACGTTGCTCAGAATAATCAAGTCGCCGATATTGACCCCGGCAACATTCGCGAGATCGATCTGGGAGCCAGACGGCGTAATGTTAGCCGCTGTGCCCAGATTCAGAGTCCGGTCAATGTAAACCATGGTGAGAGCGTCCGGCGCACCTCGTTGAACATTGCCGTCATTTGGATCGGGCAGCACGGGATACATATGGTTCCCGGGAAACGTGTGGTTCTTGAGGAAGCACACACCGCCTGAACAAGCAAAGAGTGAAGCTGTGGCCCCCGGTCCGTTGGGGAGTTGAACGCCGCCAACGGGCATTCCCGTCCCGGATAAGCTCAGGTCCTTGAGTACGCTGTTGATCGCGGCGCGGCCATCCTGCTGCATTTCCGCGCGCACCGTGATGAGGTCAGTAAGCTGGAGCGCCTTGGTTACCAGCATGGCGCCCGCGGCAAGCACGATGCTGCCAATCAGCATGGCTACCAGCGCTTCCATCAACGACAAACCGTGTTGGCCCTTTTTTATTCTCTTCATAAGCTTGGTTCCTAGCGGTACTTGGAGATGTACGCGTTTACCTGATACTGCCGGCCGCCAAACTGTGGCACCGTGTATTTAACGGTGACGGTAATGAGCCGCAAATTGTTATTGATGGTGGATGTGCCCGTGAGAAAAACCGGCGATATCGTGATCTGGCGCTGAAAGTTGGTTAAAGCCTGGCGGACATCATCTGCTGTTCCCAGTATGCCGTCCGGCCCGGGGAGCACGATTGCATCCAGTTGGGAGCCGGCGCTGTTGCTGTCATCGTCAGTATTCGCAATTCCGTCGGCTCCGGGCGGATCGTAGATCGGAGCAAAATTATCCAGGAATATGCCGCCATTGGCCTTGTTATTGATTTGGTCAAAAGTGAGCAGCGACGAATCGCGCGCGCTGAAAACGCTTTCCAGCCCTTCTTTAGCTTTCGCCCGCGCAATAAGATCTTCTTGTGACAGCTGTAGATTGCTCAGCGAATATGCGAAAAGAGAAAGCACGCTCAGAAGCCCGGTAGCCAGAACAACGGCAGCAACCAGGGCTTCCATCAAAGTAAAGCCGCGCTGTTTGCGGGCCTTGCGTTCTACTCCCATACCACACCTCCACCGGCTTTCGTTCCGAGCCTCCAGCCGCGAATACGTCCAGTTGTGCCCAGTAGCGTTATGGCGCGGGCCCCACTTAAGTCACCTGGACGCGCGATGTAGATCACCCCATCATTCGCCAGGCCGAAGGCATCCAGTGCGGATCCATCGGGCTGAAAGAAAATTGTTGTTTTTGCTTCGGCCTTCACCTGGTCGAAATCAATCGCTACCCTGCCATTGCCGATGTTGTCTGGCGTCGCTGCGGGTGGCGCAGGCATTCCGGCAACAATTGTGTACTGGACATCGGTCGGCAAGGTGATTGTTTCGGTCTGAACCGGCGTGCCATCGGCAAATGCCTGCGTGACGGATATTGTGCCGGGCGCGGCGAAATCCACACGGCAAACGGTCCGCTTGTCGATGGCGACCTGGCGGGCAAAGCGCATCTGGTTTAACGTGTTTTGGTAAGCCGTTTCCACGTGTGAGCCCTTCAATGCGCCGGAGATGTTCATGACCGCGATAGCAGCGCCGGCCATGAGGACTGCTAACGTCACCATAATTTCGGCCAAACTAAAGCCGGCTTGAGATTTTCTTCTGGACACCAGGTTCTCTCCTTGCGATTCGTCGAACCGAAAATCGATTTCTACGATCTCTTCAATGGAAAGCCGCGAGAGCCTATGGGGAGGTATCTGAAAGTTACGTTGACGCGAAGGAAGCGTCAATTGTCGCTAGGTCACTGCAAACGCAAAATGGGGGCATGTACTCTAGGGACATTTTTAGGGAAATTAAGGTGTTTAGTTGGCGCTTGCAAAGCGAAGAGCGGCACCAAAAAACAGGTCGGATGAACGTCCAGGGGAATCATCTTCCTCACCGATCACGACGCTGAAGAGGATTAGATTTTTATTCACATGCCTCTATTTTCGTGCGCGTTTATGCCTCTACTGTTTGAAGCAGGTTTCATCCTAAACCCCGCAAATAAGGGCCATAAGTCCCGGAAGGCTTCTGGCTCATCGCTCAAAAACGGCCAGAGACCCGGAAGCTCTGGCCTATTTTTCAGCCTTTATCCGGGGAAGATATCGCAAATTGATCGTCCGATGTTCAATGTGTGACAATGTTCATACACTTGCCTTGGGGAGACACTCACCTGACTGAAAAAAAGGACACCATTCTGGTTTCGTCCTGGGACCCGGTTCTCGCGGAGGTGCGGAAAACCATTCTGGAAAAAGAAGGTTTTATAGTGCTACAGGCCAAGGGCAGCGCGCGTATCGGGACATTGTGCAAGAAGAAAAAGGTCAATCTTGTTCTCATCGGGTATTCATTGCCTCCTTCCGAGAAACGAAGGGTCTGGGTTCAGGCACGCAAGTTCTGCAAGGCCCCAATTCTTGAGTTGCTTCGCGGCGGAGAGACCGAACTGATCGAGTCGAACGTATTTGCTCATGAATCGCGCACGCCGGATGATCTCGTGAAAACAGTTCGGGCCGTTCTTCGCCGGTACACCAACTAAAAACTTCTGTGCGAACAAACCGGCTCTGCTCGCCGGCGCCCGGTCCGGATTGCCGGCAATCATGCAGGATGACGTGAATGCCGTCGCGGCTGGCCCTATTTGACGATGTGGGAATGCCAACTCAATAGCGACATAGCACGATGCCTTTGGAAACCTGAAGGCAGTTAATTAAAGTACTCATCTGAAATTGGGAACACGCTGTGATCAGGGATCGTATATATCATAAAGCGGATCACTTCGAGCGTCATCTCCGTCCAATAGTTCCTTCAACTCCTCTTCTGCATTCTGCAAGTCTAAGAATCGCTCAGGATTCGGCACAGACTCTCACCAGCACACAAAACCGTGCGTTTTGGGCTCCGTGTTCACTCACGTTTGCTCATGGCCTCAAGGTATAATCATCTTTTCCGACGCTTGGCGATGAACATCCGCCGAGAGAGGTTAATTATGTTCCGCAGAAAATTTCTTCTGGGTTGGGCGCTCCTTCTATCCACCAGCTTTCTATCCGTCAACATGGCCTTTGCGTTCCCGCAAGAGCAGCAGGACCAAAATAAAGAACAGCGGGACCAGAATAAAGATGAGGGCAAGAAGCAGAGCAAGGACAGCGGAGGCGATGACAAGTTTTACCAGGGCAAGGGAATCAATGACGTGAACGCGATCGGCAGCCGCAATGTGGGCTGCAATCGCGGGCTTTTTAACTGGTACAGCCTGGACAGCCAGGTAAAAATGGGCCAGGAATTTGCCCAGCAGGTGGAACAAACGCAACACCTGATTACCGATCCCGTGGTGAATGAATACGTGAACCGCCTGGGGCAAAACCTTGCGCGCAACTCCGATACAAAGCTGCCCTTCACTATCAAGGTGCTGGACGTGGAAGAGCCCAACGCATTCGCGCTGCCCGGCGGCTATATGTTTGTGAATGCCGGAACGCTTCTGCTGGCCGACGATGAGTCAGAACTGGCGGGCGTGATGGCGCATGAAATTGGACACGTGGCGGCCTGCCACGCAGCGCGCGAAGCCACGCGCGGGACGCTGGCGCAGCTGGCCATGATCCCGGTAGTGATTATGACTGGGGGGATTGCAGGGATTGGAGCCAACCAGGCCGCGAACTTTGGCATACCGGCCGTTTTCAGCAAGTTTGGCCGCAACTTTGAAGCCCAGGCC
>JBARNL010000420.1:0-2792 GCA_049802955.1 Candidatus Angelobacter sp. | reverse complement strand
GCGTTGCAGGTTTAGCGGTCTAACTCTTTTTCTTCTTCCCTGAATTAGTTCCGGTCTCAGGGCTTTCTTCTTCAGCAAGTTCCTTGATCCCCAGCAGGTGGCTTGACCATACTTCCTGAAAGGGGCTGACCCAGCGTTCATAAATCTGGCGAATGGGAAAAACGTTTAATGAGTTCACCCGTTGCCGCCCTTCTTCCCGCGTGTGGACCAGCCCGGCTTCACGTAGCGCTTCCAGATGCTTCATAACGCCAAAGCGGGTCAAGTGAGGGAACGCGTCCACAATCTCCGTGGTCGTAAGCGGCCGGTCGCGCAGCAGATCTAGAATGGAGCGCCGCGTGGGGTCCGCCAGCGCTTTCCATACCGGATCCAGCTTGTCTTTCGCGCCTGAAGCCGTCTTCGTCCTGGGCACGGGGTTTACTCAGCGTCCTTTTTTAGCTCGCCCAGCATGTGGTTCCATCCGGTGCTCACGCCTTTGCGATGTTCCGGATCAATCATGCCGAGCGCGCGGTGCCGCAGCGTAACCCGGCTGCCGCCGGCGGTCTTTTCCACCTTGATCTCAACGTGGTTCTGCGCCGGATAAGACATGAACATTGGGCCGCTCAATTCCAGCAGGGTTGGCGGCTTGATTACCTGGACAAAACCCCAGAGATGTCCAATGCCGTTGCCCCGGTCACGATACCAGCGGCCACCGGGCTTGGCTTCTATCTGCAGGTTCATAGATTCGCCATCAGGCCGGGTATTTTTCTTTCCGAACCGTTCCAGCACGGCGGGAAATACCTTTTCCGGGGGTGCTTTGATGTCGATTTGCTGTTCAACGTCGAGTGTCAGATCTTCCAGTTTCATGCGGATTTTCTCCTCGTATTAAATTATGTTAGTAAATAGTAACGTAACTTCATGGTCACGTCAAGGGGCTGTAGAAATTTATTTTTTAGGAAGGGAAGTCAGGATCAATAGGAAATTGGCGAAGCTTTATGAGCAAACGATTCAATTTTTCACGCCTGCTCAAATACACTGGGAAGCGTATGGCCGATGACCACAATTCTGGTCTTACTCTATGGCCGGACCTGATCGAGAAGATCCGAGCGCGCACTCCGGCGCGCGTATTGGCCGACCGCACAGGAGCGGCGTATCGCACCGCAACGCAGCTTCAGTTGCGCCAGGACCATGCGGAAGCGCGCGATGCCGTCCGCGCTGAATTTGAGTTAAGAAGAGATATGGGCGCTGGGTTTGTTGAACGATGGAAACTCTTCAGTGTTGCAACCATGGCGGCATCCAAGGAAGAATATTTACGACGGCCCGATATGGGAAGACGGCTGGATGAAAACGCGCGCAGTCAATTGGCCGCGCATTGCGTTTTGAATGCCGATCTACAAATTGTGATTGGCGATGGCCTTTCCGTGACAGCGGTTTCCACTCAGGTTCCCGCGTTGCTTCCATTGCTCGCAGAAAAAGCACAATTACGCGGGTGGACGCTCGGCCAGCCCTTTGCCGTACAGTATTGCCGCGTTGGAGTGATGAATGATGTAGGCGAACTGCTTCAGCCAAAGGTGGTAGTGTTGCTCATTGGCGAGCGTCCAGGATTAGCTACCGCAGAGAGCCTTTCCGCCTACATGGCATACCAGCCACGGTCTGGCCACAACGATTCCAACCGCAACCTGATATCAAATATTCATGCTCGCGGCGTGAGCACGGAGGCCGCAGCCTCGCGGATCATCGACTTGGCGGAACAGATGATGCTTCGCCAAACCAGCGGCGTGGAAATCAAGGAAGAACTGCCGAGGGCCAAATGGCTCAAGTGAGGACATTTAGTAATTGAGTAATTTGGTAATCGGGTAATTGAATTTTATTGCAGTGCCAGAGCTTCGAGATGTAAATGGTTTGCAGCGCGTAAAATTTAAAATTCTCGGTATGCCCTGTGCTTTGAATTTCAAATTACTCAATTACCAAATTACTCAATTACCAAATTCCTGAATTCCCGAATTCAGCTCATCGCTTTTTCCAACCCAGCCGCAAGTTCCTTTCTTGCGCTTGCCTCGATCCTCGCAGGCTCGCCGTCCTTATATAGTCCCATTTCATGCAGCCACGCCAGGAACTCCGGCGCGGGACGCAGATTGAACAAGCGACGAACGGCCAGCGCATCATGAAAACTGGTGGATTGGTAATTGAGCATCACGTCGTCTGAGCAGGGAACGCCCATAAAGTAATTGCAGCCGGCGGCGGTGAGCAGCATGAGCAAATTGTCGGCGGAGTTCTGGTCGGCTGCGGCATGGTTTGTGTAGCAGACGTCGCAACCCATGGGCAGGCCAAGCAGTTTGCCCATGAAATGGTCTTCCAGTCCGGCGCGGATAATCTGACGCTCGTCATAGAGATATTCCGGCCCAATGAATCCAACCACACTGTTGACCAGAAATGGCTCAAAAACGCGGGCCACGCCGTATGCGCGCGCTTCCAGAGTGAGTTGATCGACGCCGTGATGCGCGTCCGCAGAAAGCGCGCTGCCCTGGCCGGTTTCAAAGTACATGCAATTAGCAACTGGCAAATGGCAATTAGCTTTTGGCTCTTGGCCTTTGGCTTTTAGCTCTTGGCTACCCGTCCGATCAGTGTTATCAGTGTTCATCAGTGGTGATATTTTTCGTTTTGCATGATGCTCAAGAACGCGTTCACGTCCTTCACGCAACATGCTCAGCGTGATGCCAAAACTTTCATTGGTTTTTTGCGTTCCCGCCACGGACTGAAACAGCAAATCCAGCGGCGCTCCGCGCTCCATGGCCTTGAGTTGCGTGGAGATGTGG
>JBARNL010000419.1:0-12992 GCA_049802955.1 Candidatus Angelobacter sp. | reverse complement strand
AGCCTGGAATGATGCCTCAAAAGGGCTCAATCTCTTAGACTTATTAATAAATAATGAGGTTCTCTGAGGGACGTATATTCTGAAAGGACGTATCTGGGAGCAAAAGCTGAATTATTTGCCGCTGGTTCCGCTGGTGCTCGCGGTCGTTCCGCTGTTATTGACCAGGTTCATAAGCGATTGATAGAGATCAATGCGACCATAGCCCATGTCACTAATTTGCTTGGTCTTGGAGAGCGCGTTGGTGATATCGCCCGGTTTGCTCGCAGGCCGTGCTTGCAACACTAGAGCCGCTGCGCCGGCTACCATCGGCGTGCTAAAGGATGTGCCCCATCCTGCCGCATAGTTGCCGCCAGGATATGTGGTGATGACGCCTTCTCCCGGAGCGGCAAACGTGACCACGCCCGAACCATAGTTGGAGAATGCGCTTCTAAGATCAGTGTTGGTGCTGGAACCCACTCCCTGCACTCCGCCGTAGCTGGCCGGATAAACCAAGATTTTCAAGCCGTCATTGCCGGACGAGGCAATCATGCTCACGTTCTTACTGAGCGCGTATTGGACAGCAGCCTGCAAGCCGGGCGAGGATTGCGCCATGCTGAAACTCATACTGATCACGTTGGCCCCGTGGTCAGCGCCGTAATAAATGGCACGGATGATGTCTGAAAGGTTTGAAGAGCCATCGGCGCGGAAAGCTTTGAGCGGCATGATCTTGGCCGTCGGGGCCACCAGGTGTACGATTCCCGCCGTCATAGTGCCATGGCCGAACTCAGCCAGCGAGCTATCGAGAATCGAAGTCGTAGACTGGTCCAGAATCGAAGTCGTGGACTGGTTCAGGATCGCTACCGCTGAATTGAGGACCAGAGTGTTCTGCGCATCCAGGATGCTTGTGGTGGATTGCTGCAACTGGGCGGCTACAGTGGGATCAAGGTCCGCCAGCTCAGAAGCGCCTAAAGTGTCCCGCGTGAAGTCATAGCCGGTAACCATCGCGCCGGATAGAGCGGGATGGCTCAGATCGGCGCCGGTGTCGATAATTGCGACCGTGCCTGATCCGGTCAGATTTGTGGCTGTACGGGCATCGCCCAGGCGAATGATGCTGGTTGCGGTCTGCGTGCTGTAATTGCTGGGAACTATGCTGCCGAAAAACGGGACTAGTGTGCGCCCTGGCAAGGTATCAAGAATACTGGTTGTGGATTGAGTCAGCGTGGGTTGCGTAAGGCCGGTCAATTCAGGCAATACCGCGCGTTGCTCCGGCTCAAAACCAACCACCAGTAGATCGGATTCAACTTCTGTTTCAGTCCCGGCGACATCGGCGGATGCAGATGTAACCAGCATCACGCAATTTGTGCCGTCATAAAGCTCTTTTACTACCGTGAGGCCGTGCTGATTGACCACGCTTTGCACATTGCTGGGGGAAGCAGTGAGAATGTAGCTGGTCTGTGCCGTTAACGGCAGACCAAGTGCCAGACACACGCATAAAAGTTGAAGAAGTTTCCTCATTGTCCTTGTCCCAGATCCAATGCAATGTTTTAAAGTGGTGTCCCTTACGGTTGCGGCGTTTTGCCTAACTGTACTTCCAGTTCCTGGCCCATGGATTCAAGCGGCACCAGCAAGCGAAGATCGCTTTCTGGAACATACTCAAGCTGGAATTCACCGAAAGTGTTGCTGAGCGAACGGGTAACTTCACGGTTCCCTGCTACCAGAATTACGGGCAGGTTCGCCAGCAGCTCGTCTGGCGCTTTCTGGTTGGCAATCTGGCCAACCAGCACCATGCTGGCAGATCCTTTTTCATGCTCAAATCGAAGATCGACGGAGTAGTCGCCGGCATGATAGAGCACCTGGCGATTAATCTGATGGGTCCCGCGTACTCCCACTGGTTGCGGATCATTCACGCTGTCATAAACCAGGGTTGCCCACAAACGTTGCAAGGCGGAACGGCGCGGCGCGTTGGCCAGGCTGATTAGTGCCTTTACCTGCTGTTCCGCAGCCCGAGGAATCTGATACGACGCTTCGCGCGAACATACCGCAGCGAACTTTGTCAACAAACCCCTGATTCTCTCGCATTTGGAGCAGCCACCCTGCAAATGGGCCCGCATCAGCTTGTGCTGATCGTTGGAAACTGTGTTCCGTACGTAATCAGCCCACTCAGTGATATCGAAATGGCGAACAGCTTCAGTCATAATTTGACTTTTCCCCGTCTTGATATCAAGGGGGAACACGGCTTCCGGGTCCATGTTCCCCTTTTTAGCAGTCGACGGATGAGCCTGCTTCTAAGCATAAGAGTGGGAGATAGTGTCAAAAATATAGGCAGAGTACAATTTTTATGCTTCATGCGAATTTTCCCACAAGGGCAAATGCCGCCCAATAGTAGGGATGGCGGTGCTTTTGCTTCAATTTCAACATCGCTGTTCGCAATGCATTCGCTTTATTGCGGGTAGCCCGATACCCCTCATAGAAGTCACGCATAAACTCTGCGGTACTTTGATCGTGCACTTCCCACAAGCTGACCATTAATGTCTGCGCGCCGGCATAGAGCAACCCCCGTACCAGCCCAATCAGTTCGTCACCGCCAATCACTACGTTCATCCCTGTACCGCAGCCGCTCAGCGTAACCAGCTCGGCATCGAACTGCAACTGATACAAATCAAAAAGACTAAGCAATGAGTTGCCCAACCGGATGGAGGAAAACATGGGGTTGTCCTGGCGAAAATATCCGTGCGTTGCAATGTGGATGAATCGGCTGCTAGGCCCATGTTGGCGAAGTTGTTCCTCGGTTGCGTCCTCTCCCATAAACAGGTGCGCGTTGCCCATGGCAGCAGCCACAAAGCGGGCTTCTTCATCTATAAAAGGCGCCCGAGCGTCTGGCACCGCCAGCACCAGGGTCTCCCCATCGCCGGCTGGCAGAGGCTTTTCCTGGCAAATGGCAAAGATGCTGCTGCTGGGCGCATAAGATATGGAAAAATCGTCAATCAGGTATCGCTTGCCATCGGAAAGCGCATGGAATGGCAGGTAATGCAGAAAGGCATGCGGAATCACGATCAGGTGCTCGGCCGTAAGCTGATCGCGTATGGGGGCAATCAAGAGCGCGTAAAGCTCTTCCAGATGTGCCTGTGTGGCTTCCAGAAGCGCCTTTTCCAGCCGCTTAATATACTCGACGCCCAGCCGGAACTTGGCCAATTGCAATTGCAGTAGGCGAAGCTTCTCGCGAACCCCCATAACGTCACCCAGCGCCACAATCTTGAATTGCTTGCGTGAAACCAGGCAAACATAAAAACGGTTGCGCGCCGTGTAGTATTCCAGCAGAAGCGCATTTTCCGGCAGAATCTCTTGCAGTTCTTCCACTGAAACTGTTTTGGCGCTTTGCAGGCTGGCAAATTCCCGGTCGACACTTTGCACCTGGGAAAATGCCTTGACCAGGGCATCTTCATATTTCCGGCTCTGCTGGCGCAGTTGCTGGATGCGCTCCTGCGAACCGCCCTCCGGGCTTAATTCTTCAATCTCTATCTGGTGATATGTCCAGTTCAATTTTTGGCGCAGGTCGCGAAATTCTCCCATGGCTGGGGAAAAGGCTTTTGGCTCCCGTGAGGAAATGGATGAAGCGCGGAAGGCTATCAGGTCCGCCAGACTGCGTGACTTGGCCTGCTCAATGTAGCCAAACGCCTCTTTCTGCGCTCGTACGCCAAAGCTCACCGCCAGCGACGTGACAACCAACCCCTCATATACCGCCAGCTTGTTTTTGAGAAATGCGATCTTCAACTCTTCCTTGCCCAGGTTGCTGCGCAGGTCTTCCAGCTTTTTGAACGCCTGTTCATAAGCCTGGCGGGCCAGTTCGGTATTGCCGCTTGCCTCCTCAGCCTGACCCAGCATGAAATAGGCTTGATAAACGGCGGGCGAATCAATATGGGTCAATCGTGAAAGGGCCCCACTGCAATAACGCCGCGCCTCTTCCGTATCGGCGCCTCGCAGTTCGATGGCCGCCAGCAGCAGCTCGCAGAGCGCCGCTTTCGACGGCAGCACGGAGTTACTGAAATATTGCAGTGCTTTCAGGGCCAGGTCTTCAGCCTCGTCGTTTTCGCCGGCTTCGTAATACACCAGCGCCTTGTACAAATCGATGAGCCCGGGCCATAAATCATTGTGTTCCTTGACGAACAAATCGCGCGCGCGATCAAAACTCTCGAGGGCCTGCTTGTATCGTCCCTGCTGGCTTATCGCAATCGCAGAAAACGTAGCTGCCTTGGCGGCTTCATACTTCATGCCCAGTTCCGTAAAAGCCGCAAATGCATCCTGGGCCAGCTCCGTGCCGCCCTCGGTCAGGTTCAATTCCAGATAGATTTCCGATTCGTCCAGATCGCACAGGGCGCGATGATAATGGTCGCCCAGTTCGGCGCAGAGCTTTCGCGTCTGGTCATAGAGTTCAATCGCGCGCAGGTACTCTCCCCGCAGGTAATGCAAATAGGCCACGTTGTAATCGGCTTCCGCCACCAGCAGAGAGAATCCATGCTCCATGCAGTGCTGGCGCGCCAGACGGTAGGTTTCTTCAGCGCGCGGAAAATCGTTCAGGCTGATATAGCAGACGGCCAGATTGCGCAATACGGCGGCAATATCCAGAGGTTCGCCGCATTGAAGAAATTCACTATACGCGCCTTCATACAGGTCAACCGCTTCCTGAAACCTGTCCTGGCGGTAATAGATATTGGCAATATTGCTGTTCAGCCTTGCCAGTCGAAGCCGGTCTTTATGGGCATGAAAAATTGATCGCGCCTGCTCTCCCAGCCGAAAGGCCCTTTCATACTGGCCGTCATAAATCAGGCTCTGCAAGGCGCCGCTGATAGTGCGGGCATAATCAAGATCGCGCCCCAGACGTTCAAAGATTGCCAGCGCCTTTTCATATTCCAGGATGGCCTGCTGGTATTTCCCAGTCAGGTATAGAACGTGGCCCACGGCACGGGCGCTTTGCGCGGTGGAAGATGGATCATTGATCTGGGCCGCAATCCAGGAACCGGCCTGGGCGATCCTGCCGGCTTTTTGCAGGTCGACGCGGGCAAACGTGACAACGGCTTTAT
This sequence comes from Candidatus Angelobacter sp., assembly GCA_049802955.1. Classification (GTDB taxonomy): domain Bacteria; phylum Acidobacteriota; class Terriglobia; order Terriglobales; family Acidobacteriaceae; genus Angelobacter. The sequence goes on along the minus strand of JBARNL010000419.1, from coordinate 7,935 downwards.
AGAGAGAACCCACGGATGCGGTGCTGTGCATTTGCGGACGCGCAGCCAGAAAAGCACAGCGTTGCTCTTCGTCCGCAATGGCTGCCAGATCGATAATCCATTGCTCCAGCCCGAAATTCTGTTCCTGATCCACCATCTAGAAGCCCAGTTCAGTCAAAATCTTTTGCAGCCGGTTAAGGCAGCGTCCGCGGATAAAGCCAATGGACCCTGTCGCCAGTCCCAGTTTCTGGGCCACCTCGTTATAGGGGACCGGCGGCTGCTGATAGAACAGCAACTTCACCAGCTCCGCGCAACGCGGCGTAAGCCGCAGGATGGCGTCGCGTACGGCTTGCTCCTCCTGGACTTCCTGCAGCATCATGGGAGCGGCAGCAATTTCTTCCGCCAATTCCTGCTCCATAGCGTCAAGTTCGACCTCTCCGCGCTGCTGCTTTTTCCAGTGAAAGCACTTATGCGTTGCCACCGTGATAAGCCATGAGCGCAGCGATTCAATCTTCCTGACCTTGGAGAGATTGGTGAAAAGATCGATGCAGACATTCTGGAAAATGTCTCCGGCATCATCCGGGCTGAAGCCATACTTGACCGGCACGGAATAGATCAGGCGCTTGTATTTATCGATGAGCGTGTTCCATGCCTTCTCATCGCCGCTCAGACACTCCTGCACCAGCCGCTCGTCTTCAGCGGTCGCAGCGTCCCGAATTGTGGATAAAGTTAGTTCCTTGGCGTTTTCTTCCATCAAATTTTCCGGCGTTGCTTTCCGGCTTACTGCTTTCCGGTGGGGGTGTGCCAAAAAAGTTCGTCTGCGTTCCAAAAAGTATACTGTTCGATGATGGCTGGACGGAAATTACCAAGGTTCTCATTTGCGCCAACCAGAATATTGGGGCTGGCCAGATACACCATGGGGAGTTCCTGCGCCAGGATCTCCTGCACGCGGTTATAAATCTTCTTACGCTGTTGGTAATTCAGGGTAACAAGCTGTTTTTGCATTAATTGGTCCAGCTCGGCCTCCCAGGGAGTTGCAGGCGTTTTCTCGCCCATGTGCCACAAATGTGTCTGCCCATTCGAGATCAGGACATTCATGTCCGGAGTTGGATCGGCATCTCCACTGACCAGCCCCATCACGATTGCTTCATAGTCGTGTGAATTCAGTACGCGATCATTGGCTGAGCGCCCCTCTACGGGCACAACATGCGCTGCAATCCCTATTGCCTTCAGATCGTCCTGAATGAGCGTGGCCATCTGCCCGCGCTGCGCGTTGTTCGAGCTAACCAGAATCGTAAACTCCACCGGCTGCCCTGTGGAATCCACTAACCTGTTATCAGATCTCCAGGAAAAGCCAGCCGCCTTTAAGAGTTCCCGCGCATGAACCAATGAGCGTACCGGAACAGGAATTGACGAATTGAACCATGCTTTGTTGCCCGGACTCACGTGCGTGGCCAGCGCGGCGGCCCGATTGCGATACACCAGCCGGACTATGCTCGCCCGGTCAATGGCCGCGGAAACTGCCTGGCGAAAGCGCACGTCCCGGAACCACTTTTGCTTACGCGCGACCTCCGGCAGACGGCCCGCAGTATCGCTGTTCAGGTTAAACATCAGAAAGTTGTATTCAAGCCCCGGCCCTGCGTCATATAGCTTGAAGTGCCTCGCCTTCTGCTCGGGCTCCAGAGTGGCATAGTTGTCGGCGCTCAGGCTGCTGATGATCTGCGAGTCGCCGGCCTGAAACCGGATCACCTGGGCATCCTGCGTGGGAACGGCAATGAATGTAAGCTCGTCAAGATAGGGCAATCTTTGCCCTTTGCCGTCAATTTTCCAATAGTACGGATTTCGTTCCAGTACGATGCGGTCGCCAGGGATAACTTGCTTCAGCCGGAATGCCCCTAACCCGGCGATCTGAGCAGGCGGTGTGTTAAGCGTCCAGTCCTGCCCGATCTTCCCTTCCTGGTAGTCCTTTTCCAGCAGGTGCTTCGGCAGAATTGCCAAACCATCAAAGACCCGTTCCGCCGGCGCATACGGTAATGGAAAAGTGAAGCGCACCGTGTAAGCATCCAGCTTTTCCAGTTTGAGGGACTTCCCGGAGATGATCAGGAGGTCGCGCTGTGAGGAATGCACCTGCTCATCGAGATAAACCTTGAAGGAGAAGAGCACGTCGTCAGCATCAAATGGCTGGCCATCAGAAAAGCGCAGCCCGTGCCGAAGCTTCAAAGTAAATTGCGTGCCATCTTTGGAAACAGTCCATGATTTCGCCAGCGCCGGTTCTGTCTTTTGCGTCGCCCGATTGATGTGGATCAGGTCCGCTTGCAGGCGCGCGTTCACGCCATAGGAATTCTGGTCCACGGCGACTACCGGGTTAAAAGTCCGCGGCTCCGACCGTTGCGCGATGACCAGCTTGCCGCCCGGAATCCCCGGCTCTGACGTGGTACGCAGAAGTTCTTCTTGGGCAATGGCTTGCGTGCAGGCAAGGAGCGGCAAAAGTGCGGCGGCACACAACAATAGAGAGCGTCTTAAGCGCACGAGACCGGCCTTTTGTCTTGGATTAGATATTTGATTTTATCCGTTCCTGCAGCGTCTCCGCCAATGAGTGATACGCCAGAAACACGGGAACGGGCGCCAAACCGGGCAAGAGCATCCACCAGTAAGACACGAGGACATGATATTGCTGCGCCTGGGCCAGCATATTGCCCCAACTGGGAAATGGTTCGCCAATTCCCAGCCCAAGAAATGACAGAATGACCTCCGCCAGAATGAATTGCGGAATCAACACCGCCATTTGCGTGAGCAGCACACGGAACGTGAGCGGCATCAGGTGCCTGCGCAGAAGATAGGCGTTGGATGCGCCAAAGCCTCGCGCGGCCAGCACAAAGTTGCGTTCGCGGGCGCTCAAAATTACACCGCGAACCAGGCGCGCAGGACGGCTCCAGCCGACTATTCCAATCACTGACACCACCAGCAGAAATGCGGTCACCGGACTGATCTGCAAGGGCAAAAATGCACGCACGGCAATCAAAAGATAAAACCATGGAATTGTGATGAATACCTCGGCGAAGCGCATGGCTGCATCGTCCACGCGGCCACCATACATGCCCGCGATCCCTCCCAGGAGCAAGCCGGTGATTGCGGAAAATGCCGCTGCCACAAAGCCTGCAAACAGTGACACCTGCCCGCCATAGAGCAGACGTGAAAACTGGTCGCGGCCAAAGCCGTCCGTGCCCATCAGAAAAAGATTGGCGGGAGACTGGACCCCGAACAGGTGACGCGTGGAAGAGAACATTCCCAAAATGGTGTACCTGTCTCCCTGCGGAAAGAATTCGATTTTGGCCGGTTGAGAGCAATCCTGCCGATATTCATCTAGAGCGTTTTCTGCCGCTTTGGTGACATAAACGAACGGTCGAAAATGAAACTTTCCCGAGCAATCCACAAAATGCAGGCGCGTGGGCGGCACATAGGGATGTTCGCGCTCCTGCGTCTCAAAACTATAAGGCGCAATAAACCCGGCCAGCATGACCAACGCATGGATCGCCAGCAGAAACCAAATGGCCCAAGCTTTCTGTAATCCCGAGCGGAGCGTGGGACCGCTATTGTTAAAAAGGTTTTTGGGGTTCATAAGTGAACCTCAAGGGCTTTTTTGACGATAAGTGTTCCTCGTTGCCAGGCCCTCCGCGCAAAGAACGCGTGGCGGACACCGTGTTGAGCCCGGAATTCCAGAAGAAACGGCTTATTGTTAGCAATATTTTTTGGGTTCATAGTGGAACCCTCAAGAATCCTTTTAGCAATAGGGTTCCCTCGCTGCGCTCGGGATTGCACAAGTTTCTTAATGGCTGCCTCCTGATCCGCGGATCAAAGGCATAGAGCAGCACGTCGCCCAGCAGATTTCCGGCGATCAGAAATACCGTGGAAAGCATCACGGCGCCAATCACAACGAAGAGGTCGCGCGCCAGGATGGCTTCCAGCAACAGCGGGCCTATGCCCGGCCAGCTCATCACCACCTCAATCAGCAAAGAGACGCTCAGCAGTAACGCCACGGAAAGTCCAAAGAGTGAAATCAACGGATTGGCCGCCGCAGGCAATGCGTAGCCAAATAGCAGCTTAAATCGCGGCAGCCCATGGCCTTCAGCGGCACGCATGTAAGAAGATTCCATGACCTCGCTTATGCTGGCGCGCACATGGCGCAAAATGATCGTCAGCGAACCGATCACCAGGGCGGCCACCGGCAAAACCATGTGCCAACCCAGATCACAAAGCCACGCCCATGTTCCCTGGTTTTGCCCATTGATTGAGGTCATGCCTCCCACGGGAAATATTCCGGTCTTCAAAGCAATTAACAGAGCCAGCAGAGCGATGAGAACATCGGGCAACGCCAGCAGCGCGGAAGTTCCTCCGGAAAAAAGCCGGTCGGCCCAGCGGCCTTTCCATCCCGCCGCAAGAACTCCAAGCGGCACGGCGATCAGCCATGAAATCAGCAACGCCGGAACGCTGAGAAGCAGCGTATTGCGCGCTCGCGGCAAAAGCAGCGTCGATGTCGGCGTGTTATACGCGAATGAATAGCCGAAATCGCCCTGGGCGGAAGACTTCAGCCACTGCCAATAACGCACCGGCATAGGTTGATCGAGCCCATATTGGACACGCAGTTTGTCAATCGTCTCCGCTGAGATCTCCGAGTTCACCTTCATCTCGCTCAGGAAATCTCCGGGCGCGGCCTGCAACAGTAAAAACAGCAGAATAGAGACGCCAAACAGCATTAGCAAACCATGTCCGGCGCGGCGGGCGAGGTAGAGGATCATACGGCGGCCTCCACTCCCGGCGCCCGCAGCCGTTCACCTGCCTCCACCAATTCCCGAGTGGCGGGATGCACGCTCTGGCCCAATTTCTGCGGGGTCGTCCGCTCCACAATTTTTCCGGCATCCATTACCACAACTTCCTGCGCGAACAGCGAAATGAAATTGAGATCATGTGAAATGTAGAGATAAGTGAGCCCGTGCCGTGACTGCAAATCCATCAGCAGCCGAACAATTTGCGCTTGCAGTGGCATGTCCAGGCCGGAAAGTGCTTCATCCATGATGAGCAGCCTGGGTTCCGCGGCCAGTGCCCGTGCCAATGCCAGCCTTTGCCGCTGTCCGCCGCTGAACTCGCCTGCCAGACGCGCAGCCCAATCAGGGTCAAGACCGACTTCTTCCATCAGATCCATCGCGCGGGCCGTACGGTCTGCTTCAGACTTCCAGCGCGCAATCTCCAGCGGCTCCGCCACAATCTGCCGCGCCGTGAATCTGGGGTTGAGCGACGTCGCAGCATCCTGAAAGATCATCTGCACCTCTGCCCATTTACGCGCAACAACAGCGCGAGAATGGCGGCGCGCGCCGTCGTTCTTACCTTTCAGCTTCCCCTCCAGCAATATCTCGCCCGCATCCGGCGACTCAAAGCCAGCAAGGCAGCGCGCCAGCGTTGACTTTCCCGATCCTGATCGTCCCAGCACGGCAACCGTTGAACCGGCTGGCAATACCAGATCGATTCCATCCAGCGACTGCACGACAAACTGTTTTCGCGAGAGCATACGCTTCTGGACAAATCTCTTGCTCAGCCCGCGAATTTCCACCAGCGGCCCGGCGCTCTCCATAGCGGCTTGGCTGTGCGACCCGTTTGCCAGGCCCTTTTCCGGGAACAGAATGCCCTGAACATACTCGCTAGCACTCGCCTGTAACTTTTCCATTGTGCCGCGCGCGACTGCTTCTCCTTCGCGCATTACAACGATGTTGTCAGCCAGCGCGGCCAGCGCTCCGGCATTATGGGTGATAAACAGCATGGCCAATCCGAGATCGCGCTTCAACCGCAGCAGCAGATCAAGAAGCTCCGCCTGCGTGGCTGCATCCAGCGCGCTGAAAGGCTCGTCGGCGATCAGGAGTTTGGGCCGGCAGATGAGGGCCTGGGCAATTGCAACGCGCTGCCGCTGTCCTCCGCTCAACTCATGCGGATAGGCGCGCACAATGCGTTCAGGATCGGGAAATCCTATCTGGCGCAGCATGTCATTGCAGCGCGCGTTTACATCCTGCCGGGAAAATTTGCCATGCACCCGCAAAACGTCGGCAAGCTGCTGCCCTAAAGACAACACCGGGTTCAGCGCCAGCGCAGGCTCCTGTGATATGAGCGCAACTTCCGCGCCACGCATTGCTCTTAATTCCGCTGGAGAAAATCCCGTTAAGCTGCGGCCGCGATAATCAATGCTTCCTGAAGCGACGCGCGCATTTTGCGGCAGCAAGCGCATGAGTGCCAGCGCCAGTGAACTTTTGCCCGAACCTGACTCGCCCAGCACGCCGACGCTCTCTCCACCGGCAATCTCAAGATCAAGATTGCACAAGGCACGGACCACGTCTCCGCCCACAGCGTCATAGTCGACGCTCAAAGCGGATACGCGCAGCAATGGCTCAGGTTTTGGCAAGCCCAGGTCGCCGGAAGTCAATTTCTGAGTGCTCTCCCTATCAATTTGTAAGTGGAACTGTGTGCAACATTATGACGCATCTCGGCGGATTACAAATATCTTCCGTCATTGCTCAAAAACCACTTAGAGATTTGCCGTAACCCGAATCGAGGACGTGCTTAATAGCGCTCGGCCAGATGCGCATTCCCACCGCGAAGCTCACGTGACAATGCAACCTGGATTCAGCAAACCCTCACATTTTGGTAAACCAGCTGGAATTCAACAACTTACGTTGCCTCTGAAATTCACGCTGGCGCAGAAAACTTGTGCTTCCCCGGGTCATGTGCCTATCCCCGATTACGTCCATGACCTCTCGTTACGCCGTAATCACCTAATCTCAGGCTTTCAACGTAATCCAAAACCATCCGCTGAGTATTACAGTGCCTCTCGCGATTAACGCAAAACCAATTTTAGCGGGGGCCTCCATGAGAGTTTGGCAGACTACTCAGGCTTGCATTTCGATTTTCGCTCTGTCTCTGATGCTCACGTCCTGCGGTGGAAGCGGTTCTTCTTCGACCTCGGCCAGCTCCGGGTCATCGTCCAATGCAGCGCCAACTCCAAGCCCAACGCCGGGCACGGTTCCTTCGCCTTCGCCCACTCCAACGCCCACCGGCGCCGCAACCGTAATCAATCGAGTTGAGGAGTCGCCCTGGTTAACTTGCGGCAGCTGCGGTAACAATGGCGGCGTCGGCCCAACTGCGGCATACTCCGACACACTTGGCATCGCGGCGCCCAGTGAAGACGGCTCGGCCACGCAGTTCAGCATCGCTGCGACTGTCCCATTCACGAACGGATATTTCTATCAGCACCACGCGCCCGTGACCACACAGATCAGTGCGCTGACGTATGAGTTCGATATTTATATTCCCGCAGGTTCTGAAAATTTGCCGCAGGCAATTGAGTTTGAATGCCAGCAAATCCTGAACGGATGGGTCTACAACTTTAGCTGGCAGGCGCTCTATCCCGGCAACCAGTGGCGCATTTTCGATTACGGGCTGCAACGCTGGGATGCTACCGGGCTTACCGTTACACGCTTCACTCCTGGGACCTGGCATCACATTATGGCCGAATACCACAATGACACTGTTGCCCACACAGTGCTGCATGACGCGCTTACAGTGGACGGCGTTCGTACCCCTGTGAACATTACGCATAACGCGTTTTTCTCCGGCGCCGTGAATAACCAGTTCACCAATGCCGTTCAACTCGATAGCAACAGCACCGCCGCGGCTTACAGCGTGTTCATTGACCAGATGAAGATTACGTATCAGTAGCTTTAACTTTTCACCACAAAGGACGCGAACCTGCGCTTTTTGCAGGTGAAGGATCACTATCGCTCACGATGATGTCCAGCCATCCTGAAAAACCATTGCGGCGATAGCGATCTCTCGCTACGCTCGAGATTTCAGAAAAAACCTTCTCGTTCTTGTCCTTTGTGGTAAATCATTCATAATGCAGCGCGACCATAGGAT
>JBARNL010000418.1:0-12252 GCA_049802955.1 Candidatus Angelobacter sp. | reverse complement strand
GAGAAATCTTATCGCGTGAGCGTAGGATCGTTTTTTCAGGTCAATCGGTATCTGGTTAAAGAGCTGGTGCAGACGGTAGTGGGTGATTTTCATGGAAAAATCGCGCTGGACCTCTTTGCCGGCGTCGGACTGTTTGCCGGCCATCTATCCAAGCGTTTCGATCAGGTTTTTGCCGTGGAATCAGCCCCCGCCTCTGCCGCTGACCTTCAAGCTAACGCGGTCAAGAATGTTGTTCCCGTGCTGAGCCCTGTGGAAGGCTTTTTGCCGCGCTGCCTCAACATGCAGCCTGAGTTGGTAGTGGTTGATCCGCCGCGCGCGGGGCTAGGCGCAAAGACAACCCAACTGCTGGCGGCCCTACGTGTAAAACGGGTTGTTTATGTCTCCTGCGACCCGGCAACGCTGGCGCGCGATATCCGCCTGTTCCTGGAAACCGGCTATCACGTGGAAGAGGTCCACATGGTGGATCTCTTTCCCCAGACCTTTCACATTGAAAGCGTTGTGCGGTTAGCTCGCGGATAGACCCCCTCGTTCCTGCTTTTCCGAAAATTTTGTTGCCGTCGATCTCTGAGTTATATTCTCTTGCGCAAACTTTAGCTCTTGCCGATGAAAGCCCAACCCCGCGCCCCTCTCGCTCTTGCCGCCGTAGCATTCGCATGTGGAATCTGGTTGTCGACACACTGGCAGATATCTATAGCGCTTTGGGGATGGGCAGCTGCGTCGTTGGCTCTTTGCACGATTGTCGCTTTGGCGATCAAGAGTCTGCGTCCGGCCCAGGGTGCAGCTTTGCTCGCGCTGGCGTGCGCCGGGGCATTCGCCCAGATTGCCACACCATCTCCTCACCTCTTTTCACCGCCGCCGGAATTTCTCAACGTTAAAGATGTAGAAATTGTCGGCCATGTTACCAATGACGGCGCGTTGCTGGCTGGCGGAGGTCCGCGTGAACGCTTTGACTTGCAGACTGAAACCATCGAGCTTGATGGCCAGAAGTTTGTTCAGCCGGTCGGAATCCGCGCTACGGTTTTTTCTCGCGACGTGATTGAGGAGACACAGGATGACGATGCGCCTGCAATTCCGCACATGGCTTACGGCGCGCGGGTCCGGCTAAAGGCAAAACTGCGCCTGCCACGCAATTTCCGCAACCCAGGCGCATTCGACTACGAAGGTTACCTGCACGGCCTGTGCATCAGCGCGCTCGCATCGGTGAAGTCAGAAGAAATTGAAATCCTGCAGGGGACGAGTGGCAGCCAGCTTGGGTTCTGGCGCAGCCGTGTCCGCAACAGCATCCTGCGGCACATTCATCAGAGCGGTTTGTGGAATAGCGAGGACGCCGCGATTTTTGCCGCCATGATCGTGGGCGACGATTCGTTGCTCCTGCGTGACGTCCGCGAAGAGTTTCAGCAGACCGGCGTCTATCACCTGCTCGTTGTTTCAGGCATGAACGTGGCGTTGCTGGCGTTCGCGTTTTTCTGGCTGGCGCGGCGGCTGCGCCTTCCGGAGTGGCCGGCTTCCCTGCTCACGATCGCGCTTTCTGTGTTCTACGCCTATATTGCCGGCATGGGCGTACCGATTATGCGCGCGGTGCTCATGCTGTCACTGTTTCTGGTGGCACGCCTTCTTTATCGCGACCGCAGCGGACTGAATGCCACCGGCTTTGCCGCGCTCGTGGTGCTTGCCCTCTCACCTTCCGCGCTGTTTGAGCCCGGCTTCCAATTGACGTTCCTGGCTCTTCTGGCCATTACCGGCATCAGCATGCCCATTCTGGAACGCACGTCAGCACCTTACCGTTCAGCTTTAAAGCACCTTGATTCCACCGGCTACGATCTTGGCCTTGAGCCAAAGCTTGCGCAGTTCCGCCTCGATTTGCGCCTGGTAGCCGGCAGATTGCAGCAATTTGCCCGTAAACGCGCGTCGCGGATCATAGTCACTGGCGCTGGCGGCGCCACACTCTTTCTCTTCGAATTGCTCATTGTCTCCGCGATCACCCAGGCGGTTCTTGTCTTGCCTATGCGAGCATATTTTCATCGCGCCGCCATCTTAGGTGTTCCGGCCAACGTTCTGGTCCTGCCTTTGGCGGGCTTGATGCTCAACACCAGTATTGCCGCCATTGCTTTTAGTTACTTTTCGCTGTCATTTGCAAAGCTCGCTGCGGCGCTCGCCGCTGGTTCGCTGCATTGGACTCTGGGCTGCCTTCATTTACTATCACGTTTTCACGTCGCGCAGTGGCGCGTCCCTGATCCCACAGCTCTACTTGCGCTGGCTGCGATTGCGGGAATTCTGCTGGCTTTCTTTGCTGTGAGAAAGCAGCGCACCATAGCGTTTGCCGGGCTGAGCGCGTTATTTCTTTCCGCTGGAATTGTCGCTGTTTATCATGCCGCGCCTCAACTCGAGGGTGGCAAGCTGGAAATTACCGCCATCGACGTGGGGCAGGGTGATTCTCTGCTGGTGGTTTCGCCTCAGGGGCAAACCATGTTGATCGATGGCGGCGGCAGCATTGGCCCTGTGCACAGTGAATTCGATTTCGGCGAAGATGTGGTCGCGCCGTATCTATGGTCGCGAGGGCTGGACCATCTAGATGTAGTTGCGCTGACGCATGCGCATGGCGACCATATCGGCGGCCTGCCTCGCATCATTGAAGACTTTCATCCCGCAGAATTGTGGGTTGGCATCAACCCTGAAACCACGGCGTTGCTGCATCTCTACGAAGTAGCAGGTGAAAATCACGTTGTCATCCGCAAGCACGTGGCCGGCGATGAACTGGATTGGAGTGGTACCAGGGTGCGCGTACTCTCGCCTCCTCCGGACTGGCAGCCAACGGAGCGACGAAACAACGATGCTTCATTGGCATTGTTAATTGGTTATGGCAATACCAGGGCTTTGCTGGCCGGTGACCTGGAGAAAAAGATGGAGCGGTTTGTGGCCACAGAGTCGCCAGACGCCGATTTGTTGAAAGTCGCGCATCATGGCAGCGCCACTTCTACAACACCGGAGCTGCTGGCCGCCGTTCATCCGCGTTTTGCCGTGATCTCCGCCGGATATCGCAATTCGTTTGGGCATCCGCGGCAAGCAGTGCTGGATCGGCTGCAAGCCGCCAAGGTGCACACCTACCGCACAGATCTACAGGGCGCGGTGACATTTCTGCTGGATGGAAAGAACGTTGAAGCGCACGTTCAGCCTTAAAGAGGAAGAATGCCGGCCGGTTACTTTTCTTTTTTCTCCAGCTTGGGTTCCGCGGAAAGCATGAATCCAACGCCCCGCACGGTATGAATCAGCGGGGTAGAGAAACCGTGATCGATCTTGGCCCGCAGGTAACTGATGTAAACATCCACTACGCTGGTGAGCCCATCAAACCATAAATTCCATACGTGCTCCACTACCATGGTCCGGGTCACGGTGCGTCCAACGTTGCGCATCAGGTACTCCAGCAGCGCGTATTCCCGCTGGCTGAGCTTAATCGGCTTGCCCGCGCGCTCAACCATGTGGCGTTGCGGATCAAGCACCAGGTCGCCGACTTTGAGAGTCTCAGATGTCTCCTGGGCGCGCCGCAAAAGTGTGTGCATCCGCGCCAGCAATTCCTGAAAAGAAAATGGCTTGATCAGGTAGTCATCCGCACCGGCTTGCAATCCGGCCACGCGATCGGCAACTTCGCGACGGCCGCTTAAAATCAGCACCCGCGTAGTAGATCCCGCTTGCCGCAATTTTCTCAGGAGAGAAAGGCCATCCATGCGAGGCAGGTTCCAATCGAGAACAATGCCGTCATAACGGATTTCGGTCGCTAGTTCCAGGCCCTTTTCGCCATCTTCCGCCAGGTCCACTGCGAAGTGCTCCGCCTCAAAGCCCTCTGACAGGCTGCGGGCAATCTTAGGTTCGTCTTCAATGATCAGGATGCGCACGTTCCACCATCTGCTTCCGGGCGGCCACCCAGAGAGGGGTAGTTCCATTTTTTTGGCCGGATGGGCCCTAAGCGCAGGCGCAGCCGATTACTTGAGTGGCGAGGCACAGTTTGAGCATACTTGCCCACGGACGGAATGGCCTAGCTTTGGGTCCTATCATCATCGAGCGGTGAAGAATCATCGTCCGATGCGGCATTGGCGCGATAATCTTCAATCAGTTGCCTCGCCTCATCTTCCTGCGCTTGGTTTACGCGAACGGAAATGCCGCCCACACCCGGAAGAACGTCCTGCGGCGCCTGCAGGTTGGCAATAACCGACTCAATACCGGCAGAGGTCAAGAGTCCGTGGACTACCATGGCCTCTGATTCTTGCATCGTGTCAAATACTTCCACCAGTTCCGGATCAGACGTCGGCCGTTTGCTCATGGTTCCCCTTTAAGTCGTTAAAGCTATTACAGCTATTAGAGCTATTATGGCAGAAAAAGCGACTGGGGTGCCGCGCGGTTTAATAAATTCCGTGGCAGAAGAGAGCGGCAGTTATTTTTTCTCAATCCGCAATAGGTAGAAAGTCAGGGTCCCCCATGATAAGCGCGCCCGCATCTGTATGGGAACGCGGGCCGCATCGTCAGAGTACCAGACCCAGATTCTTCCTTTGTCCCTCAGAAGAGGCGATGAAGTTTCCGGCTGCACACGAATTGCATTAAAAGTCCCAGCCGGCGTTTTGATCTGTTCTCTGGCTTCCACATGCACCATGACGGTTACGGTTGCGCCGCCGTCATTAATGGGGAAGCTGTAAGTCTTGGCCGGCAACAAGGGTAAAGAAGCCACGTAATAAATGGATGACAGCATGTCCGTCACGCAGTCGGGAATGTCATGCTCTTCATGCTTGCTTTCTTTTTTCTTGATGTTCTTGTGGTCCAGTACTGCTTTGCCGCGCTGGTAGTCAAACGTGATGTTGCTCTCCACGCGGCGAAAGCCTTCTTCAATATGGCGTGACGTATTGTGTGAGCAAAAAGTCGATGGATCGAAGAAGGATTCCAGCCGGTCTTGAACGTGGTACAGCAGTGAGACGGTCCCGGCGGCATCGGCTGCCGCAATAATCCGATTTTTCCGCCCAGCCTGCTCCATGCGCAGGGTCGCAATCCCGGCGTTGAAGACCCGCCATTCGCCGCTGTAAACGTAGGTCTGGCCGATGGGGAATTGATACTCGGCACGGGGGCGAGCAACCGAGGGCGCTACTAACTCTCCTTGGCCGGGCGCAGAACTTGAATGAGATGCTTCCGGGGCGGTAAGTTTCTTTACACGTTGTGGTGGCAACGCCAGGGCAGCCGCCAGACAGCCGAAAACCAGCAGTGCGCAAATGGCGGGCCCAAGAACTCGGTCGCGAAGTTGGATCAATGTTTTACCAGCATTTTCAGGACAAGAGCGCCGAGCATCAGGACCGCTCCCAATGCGGCATTGTACTCGCGATGTCGAAGATAAAGAGCCGAAGAAAAATGCCCAGGGCCGTTATCCACCGCGGCCTCTGCTCGATACGGTGTTAAGCGCGGTAAAAAGCGCGGTACCTCATTGGCGTATCGGTCGTAAGCGGGAAATGCGGATCGTAGATATTTCTCTTCAGCGGCGATCACCGGAAGATAGATGAAGGCAAACATGGCCAGCGCGCCAATACCGATCCAAATGTTGCGCGCTGCAATGATGAAACCTATGGCAATGATGATGGAACCAAGATACAGTGGGTTGCGCGTGTATGCGTAGGGACCAGTGGTGGCAAGTTCGGCGTTCTTTCGTATGTGTCCGGATGCAAGAGCGCGGACCAGAACGCCCACTGCTGCAATGACGAAACCTGCGACCAGTGAAATCCACGTAGGATGGGCAAACCAGAAATACGCTGCCGCAAAAATAAAGCCGAGAGGCACACGCGATCGCGTGGCAATACGCGACCAGCTAGGCATGGCCGCCTCCCAACAGGTGGCGAGCGGCGGCAATCACTTCGTCGGCAGAAATCTTCAGCAATCCTGCTTCAGCTTCTCGATGATGAGAGAAGGTCGTCTCGCTCTCAGGATGCCGCAGCGCAATCGCCTTGGCGCCGTAAGGGCCGGTGCGTGCGGGATCGGTAGGTCCATATAAGCCGACAACAGGAATTTCCAGCGCAGCCGCAAGGTGCAGCGGCCCGGTATCTCCGCCCACCAGGATGCGCGCGCGGCGCGTGAGCGCAATCAACTGCCCGATGGTGCAGCGCAATTCAAATGCGTTGCCGCCGCTGGCCTTCACTACGGCGCGGGCCAGTTCGCTTTCATCGGCGGAGGCGTTTACCAGCGTCTTGATATTGTGGACAGCAAGCGCCTTGGCAACTTCTCCGAATCGCTCCGCCGGCCATTGCTTTGCTCCCCAACCTGCGCCGGGATTCACAATAGCGTAACTGGCAATTCCCAGCCTAGCGATCTCAGAATCTGCCCAGGCCTCAGCCGTAGGATCTACGGGAAGCTGCGGAGCAAGCGGTTTCAACTCGCGATTGCCAAGGAGCGGCTGAAGGGCTTCACCCGCGAGCGACAAGTTCTGTTCGATGACGTGGTTGCCCTGGCGCAGCAGAACTTTCCGGTAAAAAAACCGCGTCGCGGATTCGCGAGGATCGACATATCCCGCCAGGACCTTTGCCCCGCCCAGCTTGGCAAAAATGCCGGATTTGATGGCCCCCTGAAAGTCCAGGGCAAAGTCATAACCGATTTTTCTTACCCGCTTCAGCGCCCCGGCTATCTCCGCAGTTGCAGAAGGACGAAAAAAGTGCTGACGCCATCGCCGCGTATCCAGGGTATGAATGTTGTTGACGACCGGCTTCTGCGGACTCACTCCATGCGGACTGGCCTTTCTGCCTGGGGCGGTCAGCAACTCAGACCAGCGCTCTTCCACCAGCCAGCCTATGATGGCGTTGGGAAGGGCGGCACGGATCGCGGTTGCCGCCGGCAAGGCGTGCAGGATGTCCCCCATGGCCCCCAGCCGGACAATCAGGATTTTTGCCATTCACTCCTCGGCACTTTATTTTTCAGCAAATCATTTTTCAGCAAATCAGTGGTGGAGTGGTCTTTTGGATCGCCCACAATGGCAACACGTCCGCCGCAGGCAATCACTACATCGCGTTCCGGAACATTTTCTTCGGTATAGTCAGTGCCTTTGGCGTGAATATCAGGGCGCAACAAACGGATAAGCTCGGTGACATCCAGCGCATCAAAGAGCGTAACAGCATCAACATCACTGAGTGCCGCCAGAATTTCCGCACGCTCATCGCCGGGAACGCGAGGCCGGCCTTCGCCTTTGAGCGTCCGCGTGCTCGCATCTGAATTCACGGCCACAATCAGCCTGCCGCCCAATTGCTTGGCAGCGCGCAGATAGCGGACGTGGCCCACGTGAAGAAGATCAAAACATCCATTGGTCAGGATGATCTTGTCTCCAGCCGCACGCCACTTCTGCACCTGCTCTGCCAGTTCAGCGGACGAAAATACTTTTTGTGCGGTTGCAGTCAGTCATCCCTCCATCACGGCGCGCAGCAGTTCGGCGCGGGTTACGGTGGCAGTGCCGCGTTTCATTACCACAATGCCTCCGGCATAATTCGCCAGGCGAGCGGCTGATTCCGAGTCGGCCCCGGCAGCAAGCGCGGCGGTGTAAGTGGCGATGACGGTGTCGCCGGCGCCGGTAACATCGGCTACTTCGTCAGAGCCATAAATTGGAATTGGAACAGGCTTGTTGCCGCGAGAGAAAACCACCATGCCATCTTTTCCGCGCGTTACCAGGAGGGATTGCAATTTCATTTTCTGCATCACTGCCTTGCCGGTGGCGAACAGGCGCGCGTTGTCATTGCCGATTCGCGTGCCCAGAACTTCTTCAAGTTCCGATTCGTTTGGCGTGGCAGCCGTAATGCCGCTGTAAGCCAGCGTGCGATAGCGCGAATCGAGCGTGACAGGGACGCCGTTGAGAGAAGCGCGAGAGCGAATGTTGTCAAAAATTTCCGGCGTAGCCGCTCCATAGCCATAGTCGGAGATTAGCAGCGCGTCTGAAGCGCGTACATAGCCGCGCGCCTGAAACGTGATATCGCGGATGGCTGTGCGATCCAGCGGCGTTTCTGGCTCACGGTCCACGCGGATGACTTGCTGACGGGGCGAGTGCGTTGTCCCGGCGAGAACGCGCGTCTTGGTAACGGTGCCGCGGCCCTTGAGCCGGCGGATGCCGCTCACAGAAATATGCTTGTGGCGGAATGCATGCAGCAGCATTCGTCCGGCTTCGTCGTCTCCAATGACGCCCACCGGAAGGACCGTCACTCCAAGATCGGCCAGGTTGTAAATGGCGTTGCCGGCGCCGCCGGGAACTACCGTGCGATCACGGTGACGCAGTATGAGCACCGGCGCTTCCCGTGAAACCCGGGAGATCTCGCCATAGATAAACTCGTCGGCAATAAGATCGCCAAGCACGGTGATGCTGAGCTTGGAAAACTGCTCAATGATTTTGACAAGGCGGTCGACCGGCTTTTGAGCTTTTTGCATGGACTCACGATTTTCTCATGCCAGAGGCTGAATCTGCTGGCCTGAGCGCTGTTCAATTGTCTTTAGGAGTTCCGTTAGCGCCTGATTCAAGAATCCCAGCTCGATACGCAGGTTGGCGGTGAGCAGCGGAGAGAGTTGCGAAGAGAGCGCCCCCAGATTGATCAGATCTTTTTCCGTGGTGATGAAACTATTTGCGTGGGTTTGCTTCTTCAGGTCGAGCAGACGGTCAATGTCGCTTTGCTGGTAGCGGTGATGGTCCCCAAAATTGAGCGCCCCCGCAATTTCCAGTTTTGAGGATTTTAGGCCTTCAATGAATTGCCGGGGGCGAGCAATGCCGGAAAAGGCAATTGTTTTCCCCGCAGCGTCAGGGAGCTCAACTCTTCTATAAGCACGCCAAATGCTGTTAGCGCCGATTGGCAGTGCCTGAGAATCGAACAGTACCACGGCGTCAGCGCGTTCGAGAGCAGTAATCGGCTCGCGCAAGCGGCCTGTTGGAAGTAAAGAGCCTGCCTGGTCTTCTTGCGGCAGCAAGACAATATCAAAGTCGCGATGCAGGCGGCGATGTTGAAAGCCGTCGTCAAGCAAGTGCAGCTTGCTGGAAAATTTCTGCTCAGCCAGAAGGCCAGCCTGATACCGGTCAGCGCCCACGATCACAGGCGCTTGCAGCTTGCGGGCGATCAGCAAAGGCTCGTCGCCGAATTGGGAAGGTGAGCCATTGCGATCGACAACGGCGATTTCGGTGGAAGTGCGCCCATAGCCGCGGGAGAGAACGTCGACGGCAATCCCGCGCTCCGCCAGCAACTTGCCCAGCGCGATCACAAATGGCGTCTTGCCGCTGCCGCCAACGGAAATATTGCCAATACTTACCACTGGCCGAGCCAGCTTCTTTACCTGAACAATGCGGCGATCATACAAAGCGTTTCGTACCGCAACGCCGGCGCCGAAGATGGTGGAGAGTGGATTCATCGAGCACGCTCTTGCCGTTGCAAAAGCGGCTCCAGCGCATCCATCGTCCGGCGCGTAGCTCCTGCGTGTTTGGCAAATAATTCTTTCGCCAGACGGCCCATGCGCCGGCGATCTTCTGGATGGCCCAGCAAAGAGAGAAATTCTGCGCCAAGCGCGTCGGCTGTTATGGTCTTTGCCGCCCCGCCCTGCTCAAAAATGCTGACGATCTCACGGAAATTAAACGTGTGCGGTCCCACCAGAATGGGAGCGCCGTATTGCGCGGGCTCCAGGATATTATGGCCGCCAATGGGAACCAGGCTGCCGCCCACAAAAGCTATATCCGCGAACTCGTAAACTGCGGCGAGCTCGCCAACGCTATCCAGCAGAAATATGCCGCTGCGAATCGGTTGCGGCGGTGTCCATAGGCTGCGGCGCTGAAGGGTCAACCTTGAGTCTGAAATCAATCCCGCAACTTTTTCAAACCGCTCAGGATGCCGCGGGGCCAGGATCATCACGGCCGCCGGGAACTTCTGCTGGACAGTCTTGAACGTCGCCAACAGCAGCTCTTCTTCGCCTTCAGCCGTGCTGCCGCAGACGATTATCGGAGAATCTTTACCGATGGCTGCGCGCAGGCCACTTACTACTGCAGGCTGCGCGTTTGGCCGGATATCAAACTTCAGATTGCCGCTGACTCGCACCCGCTCAGTAGGTGCGCCAATTTCACGCAGTCGCTGGGCATCTTCCGCCGTTTGCGCCAGAAACAGATCGACTTCCGACAAGACGCGGCCAAAGAACCATTTGAAGCGCCTGTAACGCGGGAATGAACGATCAGAGATGCGCGCGTTGACGATTGCCAGCGATGTCCCCCGCTTGCGCGCCAGGTGGAGCAGGTTGGGCCAGAACTCGGTTTCGGCGATCACGATCAGCTGTGGCTTGAGTGCGTTGAGATATCGCCGCACGGCAAAACCGAAATCGAGCGGCATGAAAAATACACGGTTTTCGCCGAAGCGCTGGCGTGCCAGCCTCTGTCCCGTTGCTGT
The DNA here is from genome assembly GCA_049802955.1 of Candidatus Angelobacter sp. Taxonomy (GTDB): domain Bacteria; phylum Acidobacteriota; class Terriglobia; order Terriglobales; family Acidobacteriaceae; genus Angelobacter. Next base: position 1,843 of record JBARNL010000418.1, on the reverse strand, counting down.
AGTGGTGGAAACAAAGCTCTGCCGGTCCGGATCTTGCCGCTGCAATTCGCTAATCAACTGGCTGACGGCCAGCACTTCGCCCACGGAAACGGCATGCACCCAGATGGAGCCGGTCTGGGCGTCATTCAATCGGGCAGGAACAAAGCCAAGCCGCTCCCCCAGACCTGACCGATATTTACCCAGGCGAAGCATCTGAACGGTCCACCATGGCAGCGCGAGCAGCGCTGCGCAGGCCAGAAGCAAACTGTAGAAGACATACATTGAATGACTTTGGACATTCTATGGAAATGGCGCGGTTGTGCAAACCTGCCCTGCGGCTGGATATAATCAATGTTGTGAAAGCTGCCCGCATCATCGGTTGCGTCCTACTGTTCATTACGCTGCTTTTCAGCGAAAAGCATTTCAATCCTCCGCCGGCGGCCCATGCCAGCACGTACGCGCTGCATGAGGCGCATAACGACGAAAAGGTGACCATCGCTGCCGAACCGTACACGCGGCAAATGTCCGGGGTATTCAAACAGAATTATTGGGAGCATGGGCTTTTCCCGATTCGCCTGCTGATTTCCAATGACAGCGACCAAACGCTGATGCTCCAGGACCTGAAAATCGAATACATCACCGCGCAGCGTGACAAGCTGCAGCCGGCCACGAACGACGATATTTATCGCAAGTTTGTCAGGCCCAACCGCGCGGACAACAGCCATCCCGGCATGCATTTGCCGTTCCCCGTGGGCAAAAAAAGAGAGGCGATCAGCAAAGACACTCAGGAAGAATATGAGTCGGCGCAGTTCGCCGCTGTTCCGGTGACGCCACATTCCACCCATGCCGGCTATTTGTTCTTCGACATGCAGGGTGAACCGCCGCAGCCGGGCGCGCACTTGTATATCTCCGGCATCAAGGCTGGGACCAAAGAATTGTTTTACTTTGATATCCCCATGGACGCGCCGACTGGCCAGACCGCTGCTCCCAAATAAGTCCTCGATGGGCCCTATAATCCTTCCATGTCCGCCAGCCTAAAGCCAGCCAGCCCCAAGCCGTCTACGGCCTTACGCGAGAAATATGAGCCGGTGATTGGGCTGGAGGTGCACGTCCAGCTGCTCACGCGGACCAAGATTTTTTGTGGCTGCTCCACGCAGTTTGGCGCTCCGCCCAACACAAATGTCTGTCCCGTATGCCTGGGACTACCCGGTGCGCTGCCGGTGCTCAACAAACGCGCGGTGGAATTTGCCGTTCTGGCTTCACAGGCCCTGAATTGCCAGGTGCGAGAGACTTCAATTTTTGCCCGCAAGAACTATTTTTATCCTGACCTGCCCAAGGGGTACCAGATTTCGCAGTTTGATAAGCCGCTGGCTGAGCATGGTTATATCGAAATCAAGCAGACAGGAAGGGGCAGTAAGAAAATAGGCATTACGCGGCTGCACATGGAAGAGGATGCAGGCAAGAGCATCCATGACGGGCTGGTAGATTCCAGCGTGTATACGTCGATCGACCTGAACCGCAGCGGAACGCCACTGGTGGAGATTGTGAGCGAGCCTGACATGCGGTCCGCGGACGAAGCGTTCGAATATCTCACGCTGCTGAAAGAAATTATTTTGTATACCGGCGTGAGCGATTGCAATATGGAAGAAGGGTCGCTGCGCTGCGATGCCAACGTGAGCGTGCGCCCGCGAGGACAGGAAAAATTCGGCACCAAGGCGGAAATAAAGAACGTAAATTCTTTCCGTTTCATCCGCGACGCCATCGAGTACGAAATAGATCGTCAAATCGAGGGGTTGGAAGCGGGTGAGCGCATTCAGCAGGAAACGCGTCTTTATAACGCGCAGGAAGGCCGCACGTATAGCAT